>DASXEJ010000287.1 GCA_036490175.1 Pirellulales bacterium
CGCCATTGACGCGCAGGCCGACCAGCTCGGGCCGGAAGGGAACGCCGGCGTATCCGGCTGCCGAGACGATGCGGCCCCAGTTGGGGTCCGCGCCCGCGATGGCAGTCTGTACCAACAGGCTTTCCGCGACGGTCTTGGCGATTTGACGAGCCGATTCGACGGTGGCGGCGCCCGAGATTTCGACGGTGACCAGATGCGTGGCTCCTTCGCCATCGATCGGAATCGCCCTGGCCAGGTCGACACATAATTCATGGAGCGCCCGGCCGAACTCGGCCAACTGCGCTCCACTCAAGGGAGGACCTCCGGCGGCGCCGTTGGCGAGCAACAACACGGTGTCGTTGGTGCTCATGTGACCGTCGACGCTGATGCAATTGAAGCTTTCTTCCACGGTTGCGTTCAACAGCCGCTGAGCATCGGCCGGCGCGATCGCCGCATCGGTCAGAACGAGCCCCAACATCGTGGCCATGCGTGGCCCGATCATGGCAGCGCCTTTTGCCATTCCCGTGAGGTGTACGGTGCGGCCGTCGAAATTGAGCGTGCGGCCGGCCAGCTTGTGCGTGGTGTCGGTGGTGAGCATGCCACGGGCCGCGGCGACAAGCGACGCTTCATCGCTAGCGAGTTGCGCGGTCGCTGCCTTGATCCCGGTGGCGATTTTTTCCATCGGCAGAAACACGCCGATGATTCCCGTCGACAGCACTAGCGCCTGTTCCGGTTGCGCACCGCATGCTTCGGCCGCCCAGGTCGCCATTTGCTGCGCGTCGCGTTCGCCGCGTTCGCCAGTGCAAGCGTTGGCATTGCCCGAGTTGACGACCACCGCGCGAATCGCGTCGCTGGGTGTCCGTTTTCGATCGAGGCCCACGGGCGCCGCGAACACCAGGTTTTGCGTGTAGACGCCGGCTGCCGTGGCGGGCAGGTCGGACACGATCAGCGATAGATCCTGCTTCTCGGGGTTGGTCTTGATCGTGCAGTGTACGCCCGCGACACGATAGCCACGTGGAAGACAAGGGGGCATGGGCGGAGACCTCGCGGATTATTCGGGCAGGTAAGTAACGATGAATGTGGGATGTTAAATCCGTGGGCAATCGTCATTAACGCGTCGTCCATCGATAACGGCGTCGACTCGGCGTGCAAAACCGTCGGCTCGTGGAGGACGATTACAGGGCCGTGTGCTCTGGATAGCCGTAGAGAAGATTGAAGTTCTGCACGGCAGCGCCGGCAGCCCCTTTGATCAAATTGTCGAGCACGCTGATCGTGATCACACGCCCGCGCACGATGCGGGCCGTGATGTCGCAATAATTTGTGTCGACGGTATCCTTGGTGCCCGGCAGGTGGTCGACTACGCGAACGAATGGCTCGGCAGCATAAAACTCTCGTAGTGTGTCGAGAATCTTTTCCTCGGTGACGCCCGATCGAGGCTTGGAATAAGCTGTCGTCAGAATGCCGCGATCCATCGGAATCAAGTGCGGTGTGAAAATCACCTCGATCGGTTGGCCGCTGGCCGTCGACAGGATTTGCTCGATTTCGGGCGTGTGGCGATGGCGTCCGATGTTGTACGCCGAGACGCTTTCGTTGCATTCGGGAAAAAGCGTCGTCAGCTTGGGCGTGCGGCCGGCGCCAGAAACGCCGCTTTTGGAATCGATCAGGATGTCTTCCTTTTCGATCACTCCGGCCTTGAGCAATGGCGCTAGCGCCAGGATGGCGCTGGTTGGATAGCAGCCGGGGTTCGCGATGAGAGTGGCTTTTTTGATCGACGACCGAAAGAGCTCTGGCAGGCCGTAAACTGCCGTCGCCAGGCGATCCGGATCTCCGTGTTCTTCGCCATACCATTTCGCAAAAACTTTAGGATCGCGCAGCCGGTAGTCGGCGCTGAAATCGATCACCCGGGCGCCACCAGCGAGCAGTTCCGGGACCAGTCCCGAGGTCACACCGTGCGGAAGGCAGCTAAAGACGCATTCGGCTCGGGCAGCGACCTCTTTCGGTCCGAGATCCTCGAGCGGCAGATCGAGCCGCTTGACCAGCGACGGATGCACCGTCGAAATCGGCGGATTACCTTCTTGCCGGCTGGTGACGGCCGTTATGTTGGCCTGCGGGTGGCGCAGTAGCAGCTTGATCAATTCTAAAGCCGAATAGCCGGTAGCACCGAGAATGGCGACACGCGTCATATGATTTTGACTGATCCGAAGAGCATGAGGAATGCGGTCCAGAACCCGCTCGCACAAGTGGAGACGGGACGCGACGACGAGAACGCGGGTTTGGTCTCTGCCTGCCCGCGCCATCGGTACGACGCCTGTTCGACCCTCCACGTGCCAAAACTGTCGGACTGCGCCGCGCCCGCAGTATATCGGGCACGTCGCGCGGCCGCCAAGGGGATGGATTGGGCGTGAACGAGCTGAACATGGGTAATCAGCGACTGCTTGCCTTCGGAAACTCAAGACGTTCTGGAAATAGACGGACCCGGCATCGTATGGGTTCGCGCCAAAAGTTTTGCGAGCCGCGTGCTGGCGTGCCGGCCCTCTGGACTCGTGTCGCGATTTCAATCGAACGGTGTTCGCTCGGGAGGGGTTCCATAACGTGCCAGGTATGGCCGCACGTCGAGCTTTCTGGCGGTGTTGGCGGAACTCATGTAGCGCACTGTGCCGAAGATCGGCCGCTCGGGTCCCCACGGGCGGTCGTATCGCCCCAAGATCCAGAAGATGCCCGAATATGAGTTCGGATTTCGTCCGTCGAGGGCGTATTTGTTATTCAACTCGATCATCACCTCGAGCGCTTCTTCCGGCGTGGCAGTCCATTCGAGAATCTTCTTCCCCCATAGCATGCGTAAATAATTGTGCATGCGCCCTTCGGTCACGAGCTGACGTTGAGCTGCATTCCACAAGGGATCGTGTGTGCGGGCCGCCGCGAATTCGGCCTGCGAATACGCGTAGGGCCGTGGATCGCCGGCATGCTTTGCCAGGGTGGCGTGGGCCCAGTCGGGTAGCGATTCATACCGATCGTAATCTTCACGCTGCACGCAGCAGTTGTAACCAAGCTCGCGCCAGGTAATGAGTTGATCAAGGAAGGCTTCGGCCGATTCGCTCATGCCCCACCAGCCAGACCGCTTGCCAGCCGCGCGCGTATGGAGCGCGTCGGGCGACCAATCTTCTTGCGCAGCCAATTGATGAAAAATCTCGTGCGCTGAAATATGTCCAAAGTGCAAATAGGGAGATAGTCCACTTGTTGCGTCAGCGGCGGGCTCGTTACGCAGCTCTGTGTATCGCGGCAGCGCCACGGTCAGGTAATGATCGAGCGAGTTCCTGGCGGCTTGCGACCCGCCATGAGTCGCCGCTAACGTTACGGACTGATCGATTGGCAATTGTGCGAGCGGCGCGGAACCGCCTGCCAGAAGGTCGTCGCCTGCTGCCGGCCAGCGGCGCAGGATGTCGGCATCAAGTTTGCCAGCCTTCGGTAGAACAACGCGCGCGAGCGCATCGCGCCGTGGTGCGTTGGGCAGATGCCTCGACAGCTCATTTTGCAGGAACCGCCGGAATGCATAGGCGGTGGTAAACTCACGATTTGCGGCCCGCAGCGGCAGCAATCCGTTGGAGTCGATTTGTTCGCAGCGGACCGTTAGCTGGCTGGCTGCTGCCGTGACCATCCGCGGCAGAAAGAACGACGGAAAGTCGTCGGTCACGACAATGCACGCCCGGCGGGCAAGTGCTTCGAGCAATCCGCGTCCGTCACCCGCGCGTGGTTCGACGTACGGATAGTAGGTGACGTTCCGATTGGCAAGCGATTGTTGATTAGCCGCCATGCCGTCGAGGACGAAGCGGTGTAGCCGGACGCTGGCCCAAGGATAGCCGCACCGCAAGGCCTCGAAGATCACCAGTGGCTTTTTCAGTTCGCGAGCCCAATGCACGGCTCGATCAAGCGAGAAGTTCCATTGCGTGCGCCGATTGGCGATCATCCAATAGAGGACGTAATCGCGATCGGCGTCGACGGGGCGCGCATTGGCGGAATGAATGCGAATCTCGGGGACGTGGGTCATGGCTCTTGGCGATGGGCCGGGGGCGATTAGGTATTACGCGCTCGCCGATGCGGGCGTTTGCATCGTACGAGCCCGCAGACCGCGAGACCAACCGAAATCCTTATCGGTTGAGCTGCCAGACGGCGAAGTTTAATACCGCCGCGAACGATACCCAAGTCAGGTAGGGTGCAAGAAGTGCGGCGGCGACCCGATCGATGCCGCAGAACAGGAAGACGGTTGCGGCAATCGCCAGCCATAGCAGCAAAACCTCGCCGAATGCGGCGGCCGGATTCTGGAGGGCAAAGAATAAGCCCGACCAGGCCACATTCAGCACGAGCTGGATTGCGAAAACCGTCAATGGCAGCGCCGCACTCCGCCATCCTTCGGCGCGCCACACCAACCAGGCGGCGATCGCCATCAAGATGTAAAGCATCGTCCAAACTGGTCCGAATATCCAGTTCGGCGGATTCCAACTGGGCTTGGCCAGACCCAAGTACCAGTCAGTCAGCGAAGTGGCCGTCAAGGCTCCGCCGATACCGGCAGCGGCAAAACAAACCGCTAGCGAAACCACGAGCCCCAAGGCCTCGCGCACAAGGCGGCGCCGCGCACCGAACGTGCGTATTGCCGCGCTAGATCGCGATCCGTCGGTGAACCCGCTGTTGGGCGGAGTGTCGAATAGAAGTGGTGTCATGCACCTGAGATCGTAGACCTTTGGCGGGACTTGACCACTGCCTTTTGTCCAGGTGTTCGTTTGTAGACGTACTGGTTGCTATCGACACTCTGAGTCCCCGTTGTGTTGGGCGTCTCAGCCCACTGGACACTTGCACACGGAGCATGCAAGATTACACGATTACTCGCATTTGCCCGTGGGAGAATTGTCGCATGTCGCAGCCGTTGAACCGATTCAGTTCTCGCGTCACTCAACCCCGCAGCCAGGGCGCCAGCCAAGCCATGCTTTATGGCACCGGGATGACCGAGGCCGACATGCAGAAGGCGCAGGTGGGCATCGCTAGCGTCTGGTACGAGGGGAACACCTGCAACATGCACCTCAACGACCTGGCAGCCCGCGTTAAGGAAGGGGTGGTTGCCGCCGGTTTGGTTGGCATGCGGTTCAACACCATTGGTGTCAGCGATGGTATTTCGATGGGGACCGAAGGGATGAGCTATTCGCTCCAGTCCCGCGACCTGATCGCCGATTCGATCGAAACCGTGATGGGCGCGCAATGGTACGACGCTGTGGTCACCCTGCCCGGCTGCGACAAGAACATGCCCGGCTGCCTGATCGCGATGGGGCGCGTCAATCGTCCCGCGCTGATGGTCTATGGCGGCACGATTCGAGCCGGGCATTGGCACAACGAAGCCCTCGATATCGTGTCAGCTTTCCAATGTTATGGGCAATACCTGAGCGGTTCGATCGACGATGCCAATCGCCAACAGATTGTGCGGCACGCTTGCCCCGGAGCAGGTGCTTGCGGCGGCATGTATACGGCCAACACGATGGCCTCGGCAATCGAAGCTATGGGAATGAGCCTGCCCTACAGTTCGTCGATCCCGGCCGAGGATCCGGCCAAGCTTGACGAATGTTTTCGCGCCGGGGCGGCAGCCCGGCTGCTTTTGGAGCGCGATCTCAAGCCGCGCGATATCATGACCCGCCGCGCCTTTGAGAATGCTATGGTCGTGGTGATGGCCCTGGGGGGCTCGACCAATGCGGTCCTGCATTTGATCGCCATGGCACGGGCTGTCGACGTGCCACTATCGATTGACGATTTCCAGGCCACCAGCAATCGCGTGCCCTATATTGCCGACCTGAAGCCTAGCGGCCGATTCGTACAGGAGGACTTGCACGCCATTGGCGGGACGCCGGCCGTCATGAAGTATTTACTAGAAAAGGGACTGCTCGACGGCGATTGCATGACCGTCACCGGCAAGACATTGGCCGACAATCTGCGCGACTTGCCCGGCTTGGCCAGCGGGCAAGAGATCGTGCGGACGATCGAGAACCCGATCAAAGAGACCGGGCATATTCAGATTCTCAAAGGAAACCTGGCGCCCGAGGGGGCCGTGGCCAAAATCACCGGCAAGGAGGGGCAGTTGTTCCGTGGGCCGGCCAAGGTCTACGACTCGGAAGAGGACATGCTGCACGCGCTCGAGCGCAAAGAGATCGCCAAGGGAGATGTCGTAGTCATCCGCTACGAGGGACCCAAGGGTGGGCCTGGCATGCCGGAGATGCTCACGCCGACCTCGGCCATCATGGGGGCCGGGCTGGGCAAGGACGTGGCCCTGATTACCGACGGGCGCTTTTCGGGGGGCTCGCACGGGTACATTGTCGGCCACGTCACGCCCGAGGCGCAGGCCGGGGGACCGATCGCACTGCTGCGCAATGGGGATCTCATCACGCTCGACGCTCAGAACAACGCGATCTCGGTAGCGATCGACGATCGCGAATTGGCCGGACGTCGCGCGGCCTGGAAAGCCCCCGCGTATAAGGCCACTCGTGGCACGCTCTACAAATACATCAAGAATGTAAAGAGCGCCAGCGAAGGGTGCGTGACGGACGAGTGATCCGTGCCTGTTTGGACGCCGAATCGCTTCGTGATCGGTTCTGGACATGCCTAGTTGCCCCGACTATTGCCGCCGCTGGCGCAGGGCTTCGTAAAACAGCACGGCCGCGGTCACCGAAACGTTCAGACTATCGGCGATGCCCAGCATCGGTAATCGCACGGCCGCGACATCGGCTGTGCGCCACACGTCCGACAGCCCGTGCGCTTCGTTGCCGAGCACAATAGCGGTGGGACCGGTTAGATCGAAGGCGCTGTAATCCTGCGGCGCGTCGACCTGCGCCGCGACGATTCTAATGCCGCGGCCCAGCAACCACGATCGTGCTTCGGCGGCCGAGGCCACCGCGACAGGTACGGAAAAGATCGTTCCCAGGCTGGCCCGCAAGACGTTGGGATTGAATAAATCCGTGCGGCCATCGGCGACAATTACCGCCGACAAGCCGGCGCCATCGGCAGTGCGCAGAACCGCCCCCAGGTTGCCCGGCTTTTCGCATGCTTCGAGCACGGCCACCAGCGGCCGGTTGGGAAGCTGCAGGCTATCGAGCGATGCCTTGGGCATCTCGGCCACGGCCAGAACGCCTTCGGTCCGCTCGCCGTATGCCAGTTTCTCGAACACGTGGGGCGATACATCGACTAGCGGCACGCTTACCTCTACTAGCTGCTCTATGAGGGCCTGCGCCACGTCGGTCGCAAGTAATTCATGACAGACGAACACTTCAATCAATTTTATGCCGGCCGCTACAGCGCGAGTCAGCTCGCGCACGCCGTCGATCAAGATCCGCCCCTGACGTACTCGTTCGCGGCGCTCACGCAGGTCGTACGCGGCTTGCACGCGCGGATTACGCACGCTGGTGATTTTCAACTCGGACAAGGGAAAGCCTCGGGGACGTGATACGCTGTGAGCGCCGGCGCGGGATACCTTTTTGGTATGGCAGATTCTAAGGCATAGGCGGCTGAGCGGCGTTCTTTTCGCGGAAGAATTCGGTCGGATCGCGCCACCCCTTGGTCGAAAGCCCGTAGCCGACGATCACAAATTCCGGGCTTTGCCAACCCTGCAGCACTGTGGCTGGCAGAAAATGCTTTCCCTCGCGACTATCGATCTCGAATGTTTTGTCGGGCAGCTGTAATGTCTTCGGGAGAGTGCCGTCAGCAACTACCTCGACTTCCGTTTCACCCACTTGGGCCACGCGCAGCGGTATCGCCTGCCCGTTGCGCTCGAAGGTGAGCAACAGGCGGCCGGGCTCTAGCGGCCGGCCAGTGCGGATCGCGAAGTGCAAGTGCGGCTTATAGCCTCCGTTTTCGACGCCGGCCCGTCCGACGGAGCCGATGCGTTGCCCGGCGCGAACCACATCCCCCTCCTGGACGAGGCGCTTGGACGCCAGGTGGCCGTAAATCGAGGTAACGAACGAGACGTCGGCCAGGCGGTGCTCGATGACGACCAAGTTGCCCCACTCGGTGGCGCCGCGCGCGCCCCGGCCCGCGGCCTGTTGCTTTGCTTTCTTGCCGCGTTCGGGCCCCTGCGAGAGGCGTACCACGCCATTAGCGATCGCAAACACCGGCTCGCCCGTGCGATACCAGGCTACGTCGGCCCCCAAATGAAGTAGATTCTGACCTTGCTCCTTCATCACCACAGGCAGGCCATAACCACCGTTGGGCATGTGCTGAGTCAGGCCGCCCGCGACTTCGAGAGTCGTTTCGACAACGTCCTCGGCATATGATCGGACAGGCACGCAGAATGCGTCAGCCAGCGGATAGTCGAGCACGTAGCGAGCGGTCGGCGCCGGGTCGGCCGCATTTGACTTGGAGCAAATGCAAATAGCGAGCAACAACATAAGTAGGACGGGTGGAAACCTTCGCGCGCACGTTGCTACCGTCGGCAGGCAATTGTAACTCTTCATGGCACGCTCTCCGATGATCGCATTGTAATCGGTTCGAGGTCACAATGCGTGCGAGGTCAGGCGATCGCGCGGCTGAGTGCGATTGTGTCCAGCATGGACTGGCACATCGTGGGGCCAGAATCGTGCGTAAAAGGGAATTGATTGCAATATTTGGGAGACTGATACGCGGCGTAGGTGCGGCGGTCGATATCGTAGGCGTCTGGCATGTAACCAATTCGACCATTTGCGTAGCAGGCCAGCATCAATTCGGCGGCAGGCGAACGCGAGCGCACGTCCTGCGCTAGCGTGGTGAAGAACTCAGACGCGTTGGCCACGATCGACAGATCGCCGATGCGCACGGCCTGCACCTCGGTGTCGAGCACTTCGGGGCGCGTGGCGACATCGGCCAGCATCTGGCTCGTCCATTCGACGTTGAATCGCGCCATCGCGCGGACTGCTTGGACTTCGTTCCCGCCGTGGCGGGCCACCATGTCTGCCGGATTGTTGGTCATCACCCGGCCGATCCCCTCTCGCCAACCGGCGATGTCGCCCGTCGCCAAGCGACGCTCGGCCTCGACGCGATCGGCATCAATCTCCTCGCGCGCCCAACGCCGCGTAGGGATGCGTGCGGTGACAGTTGCGGTGCCGACAATTGGATCGATCAGTGGAACCCCTCCGTCCTGACAGCGAAGCGCTGCCGTAGCAATCGCCTGGGCCGGTTCATGGCAGCGTTCTGTGGACGAAAAGGCCGGATCGAAATTCACGTCGCCGCAAGCACCCTGGATGTACATTGCGGTGACGCCTGGTAGCGCCGCCTCAATGCGGTCGCAAACCTCGCCGGGCACGTCGCGCGTAACATCCCAGGGCCGTAATATCGTTTGAACGCAAGGGTGCGCCTGAAAGTTGACCACAAATGCCAGCGGCGCGCCGTCGACAGTCGCGATGCGCAGCGTAGTCAGTTGGGTATCGATCGGGCCGGCGGGCCGGGTGCGGTTGTATGACAGCCCGTGAATGTCGTCGTGCGCGATCGTCGCTCGCGCCGGGACACGATTACGCCATGCCAGCATGGTGGCGGTGGCGGCTTGGCGGCTGGCCCAATCTTCGTACGCCGGGTCGCACTCACCGACACCCCGCAGGCCGCCTGCCGCTGGCGCATTGTGACTATGCGAGCAGGTCAGCAAGATGGCATCAGGCGGAATGCCGGTCGCCACGCTAATACGCTCGCGCGTGACGCGCGTGAATCGGTCGTCGATCACCATCAGATCTAACGCGACAATGGCGGCCGTATGCCGGCCGTCGTCGACCACGAGCGCCGTGGCCTGCAAATCGTCGCGAATGTGTCGCCAGCGACGTTCGATGTAGTAGCCCCAGCCGGTTAATTCGACACCCTCGAAGGGAGTGATCGAAGCGCGAGAAACTCCAGCGGCGAAGGGCATGGGAGCGAATCGATGAATGCGAAATGAGGAATTATAAAGCCGACGACTGTCGGTGGTGTCTGGTCGGTCAGCGCATTACGATTCATCATTCTGCACTCCCCGTGACAGGTTGCAAACGGGTCTTTTGGGCGCGTTTCCGACCGCCTCTCTAACTCTATGACTGCTTTCAATGCACATCACGCATGTTGAAACCTATCCGGTTCGCATACCGCTTAAGCCCGAGCGGCGGATGATCTCGGCGCTTGGCCGGCACGAGGTTTCGGAGTTTCTCATCGTGCGACTGCTGACCGATACGGGTCTGGAAGGGGTGGGCGAAGCCACGGTCACGCCGCGCTGGAGTGGCGAGACGGTATGGGGCGCCCGGGCCGTCGTCGAACGGTTGTTCAAGCCGATTGTGATCGGCTGCGATCCGGCCGATATTACCGAAATCGAGCGACGGATGGATCAGGTTTGCACCCATAACTGGTTCGCCAAGGCGGCCGTCGAGATGGCCTGCTGGGACATTCAAGGTCGCGCAGTGGGCAAGCCTGTTTACGAGCTTCTGGGGGGCGCACAACGGTCCCGGGTCATACGCAGTCGATTTTCACTGGGAGCTTACGAGCCCGAGCGTGCGGCCCGCCGCGCCGGCGAGCTGGTCGCGGCAGGTTTTTCGACGATCAAGGTCAAGGTCGGGGGCGTGCCCAAGCGCGATGTCGAGCGGGTTCGCATCGTGCGGTCCGCGGCAGGACCCGATGTGGCCCTGGTGATCGATGCCAATGGTGGGTGGGATGCTGATACCGCCGTTGCCGCGGTTCGTGCCCTGGATGATTGTCGCCTGTCGCTAGTCGAGCAACCGACGCCCGATGGTGACTACGCGGCGCTGGCCCGTGTGCGGCGCGAAACGAAGATTTCGGTCATGGCCGACGAGAGCTGTTTCAATCTCGTTCATGCGCAGCAGCTAGAACGGCTAGGCTGTTGCGATGTAATCAGCGTTTATCCGGGCAAAAACGGCGGCATTGGCAAAGCGCGCGCCATTGCTGAATTCGCGCGAGCACATGGTTTGTCCGCTTCGATCGGATCGAATCTGGAATGGGATATTGCCTCGGCCGCCATGGGGCATCTAGTCGTGGCCTGCCGGGCAATTGATGTGGAACGGTATCCTGGCGATCTGTTAGGGCCCGACTACCACCAGTTTTCGATCGCCCGCGAGCCGCTGGCAATAGATGGTCCGAGTTTGACCGTGCCCGACCGGCCAGGGCTGGGAATCGATGTGGATTGGCAGATCGTGCGTGCGAATCCGTGCCTGTAGCCGTAGGGAAGGGCGATCTTTGCCAAGACAGCCGTCACGCGCCAGGGCGCAAGAAAAAAGCCCGCACCGATTACTGAATCGGTGCGGGCTCGATTTGTGTCGAACGATCAGCCAGCTTGGTCAACAAGATCAACGATCTTAAGTCTCGGCGACAGTTCGCCGACGCATGCGCCGGCAGCCGATGGAAGCTAAAGCCACGCCGCCCATTCCCAACATCACGATCGACCCCGGTTCGGGGACCTGATACGTCGCATGAGCGGCGATCTGACCGTTGATAGTGAGGACCTCGGTAGCGGGTGTGCTGCCAGAAATGATAAAGGTGAGCGCCGTGCTGACGGGGACGGTGAGCATCAATTGCTCAATCTGGCGCGCCGGATCGAGCATCGTCGTAGTCAAAGTGCCGAGAGCACCGACGCTTGGTGCAAATGTGGCGGGAATTGTAGTGGTAAACCCGGAAGTCGTGGCGGGCGAACCACTTGTAATCGCGCCATCGTTGATGCCCGTGGCAATTCCGGACGCCAAGTTGCTATTGGTCACGAACGTTTGAGTCCCCACGACGCCGCTAAGCGCCTGGTTCAAGATGCCGGTATTCTGTTGGATATCAAACACCGCGGAACGCAAGACGGAATTGACCGAGGCCACAGTAACCAACCCGCCGACCTTAAGCGTGGTCGCAATCCCGTATTCTCCCACGTCCGTGCCAGTTGCGCCACCATTTGCGGGAGTAAGTGGAATTGGCGCCGCCGCAACTTCAGGATAGGTCCCGGTATAGAGTCCCGGTACCAGATTGCTGCTGCCCGGAAAAGAAATCGTCGTGGGCGTTACATTGGCGAGTAGAGTACCGCCAATATAAGAAACCAAGCTGCCCGGGTTGCCTGTCGAGAAACTGCCGCTGGGAAAATCGCCGGCTTGAGGTCCGAAATTTCCTACCGCCGTACCGACGCCTGCCACCGGCACGCTTAGATTGCCCCCGACGGTAAGCCAACTACCGGCGTTGTATTGTCCAATGTTTCCACTGGTGTTTGCAATCGGCGTCAAACCCGTTGCACCACCAGTAGTGTCTACAATGAACGAGAGATTTTGTGCATTTGCTGCTTGACTGATCGCCAGGGTGAGCAAAATCACCGCACCCTGAAACGCCCTAACCCTTGTCAGTAGCATTGGCGACTCCCTTGATCGTGTTGAGGTGTCAATGTCGGAAGAATATCTACCTCTACAGTAGGGTATGGCTGTACCACCTGCAAGGAATATCCGGACTAACGTTTATATCTGTGCGAGCGCATTGAGTTCTTCGCCTGCTCGGCGATGGCACTGGGGGGGCCATGTCGCCGTTAGAATGGCAATACACATCTCGCGAACCCGGCAAGGAGTAAGTCTGCGAGTGCGAGGGAGAATTCCACCTAAGATTTGGGCTGAACAGGCTTTAGAATGAAAAAGTACAGATGGGGCCGGGCGCAATAAAAAAGCCCGCACCGATTCAGTAATCGGTGCGGGCTGAATTTGTGCCGAACGATCGGCTAGCTTGGTCTATCTGATCGCTAAACTTAGGCTTGACGTCGTGACCGCTGACGCATCCGTCGGTAACCGACGGAGGCCAACGCCACTCCACCCATGCCCAACATCACGATCGACCCAGGCTCGGGGACTTGGTACGTCGCATAGGCGGCAACCTGACCGGTGAGGCCGATGACGATGGTAGCCGGCGTGCTGCCAGTGATCGTCTCAGTGACCGTCGACTTGATGGGCACCGTGAGCATCAGACTCTCGATCTGACGAACGGGGTCCAAGATCACGGTGGTCAAAGTACCGACACCGCCCGTGCTTACGGCGATAGGAGCACCGGCGAGCGTGCCGGTCCCGTAGAGGTTCGGAACGGTGTTTCCGAGTACGACTGCTCCCTTAAGGTTGTAATCCAGGTCACCGCCGGTTAGCGCGACCCCGATCCCGCCGGTGGTCGTAAACGTTTGGGTTCCTGGAGCGCCGATGAGGGCTTGGCTCAAAATGCCGCCCGTCTGCGAGATATCGGCGACCGCATTTCGCAAAGCTGCGTTACCGCTTGCCGCTGTGAATATCCCAAGGGCCTTGAGCGAGATGGCCACACCATAGTCGGCGGGGTCCGAACCGGGTGCGTTGTCAGTTCCGCCACCGATTTGCGGGGCGAGAGGAACCGCGGCGCCTCCAGCCACGGGATAGTGCGCGGTATAGAGACCGGCGTCGAGCGTGCTACCGCCCGGGAAAGCAATCGTCGTCGGGGTGACGTTCGCGAGCAGGGTCCCGCTGTAAAAGGACGTGAGGCTACCGGGGTTGCCAGTCGAGAAGGCGCCACTGGAGCCGGCTGTAGCGGTAAAGGCGCCGGAGGCACTAATGCCACTCGCGGATGCGCTGATGTTTCCACTCAGCGTTAGGAAGCTGCCCGCGGCGTACTTGCCGGTATTGGCAGTCGTGGGTGCGATGGGGGTCAAACCCGTTGCGCCACCGGTGGTATCCACCGTGAAGGTGACAGTTCCTGCATTGCTCACCTGGCTTAAACCCAGAACGAGAGCGATCGCTGCACCTTGAAACGCGCGAATTCTTGTCGATCTCATTAGCGACTCCTCTATTGCAAAAGGGACCAAGCTGTACAAATCTTTGGCTAAGGCTAATGGAGGGTTACAGGGATTTCAAGGTTTATTTCCGTTTTTAAGTCAAAACCGGCAAAAATCCCTTCGTAGGGGGGGTCGGCAATCTTTTATTGAACCTAGAGCGCCTTGGCCTCCTGAAATGGATTCTCGGAGAAAAAGCCTGATACTTGCCGCGATTTGCCGTGTCGGACGATTCTCGCCTCACCTTGCAAGGCAGAATTGCTCGCACTTTTCACGCGGCCCCCGTAAGCTCTAGATTCCTGGTCGATCTGCTAGATTCCCCCTGCCCTCGGCACGTTCATGCGGCCAGGGCAGAGATATTACAATGGCAGTCAGGGTCCGATAGGCTCGCACACCCCTACTGAAATCCCACTTCAAGGCCACGCATCACATGCCAAACTTCGATCGACGACGTTTCCTACAGGCCGGCTCGCTACTGTTGGCGGGCGGATACGTTCAAATTGCTTTTGGAGACGATGCCGGGCCGGCACCTGCGTTCGCTGCGCAACCGACGTTCGAACCCACGGCGCTGTTTCTCACCTGGCAGCGCGATCCGACGACGTCGATGACAATGCAGTGGATCGGCAGCGAAAAGGAAGGCGCGGATCGTCCGATCTGGTTTTCGCAGGCCGGCTCGAACCTGTGGCGGCAAAAGGCGGGCTCGCCGCGGCAGTACCCAATGACCGAAAAATGGATCCACCGCACCGAGCTGACGGGTCTTACACCGGACACCGAATACGTCTTTCGCGTCGGTCTTGATTCGCCCGAGCTGCGTTTCCGCACCATGCCGGCCAAGGCGACCAATACGATCCACTTTGTTTCAGGTGGCGATGCCGGAACTGGAACGCACCCTGTGCAGACCAATCGAGTGGCCGCGGTCCAGGCACCGCAGTTTGTCGTTATCGGCGGCGACCTGGCCTACGAAAACGGCAAAAGCCCGGACACGTTTCTCGAGTTCTTGAAGAATTATTCCCGCGACCTGCGCAGCGATCGGCAACAGCTGATTCCGATGTTGGCCTGCATCGGCAATCACGAAGTGAACGGCGGCTATGGCAAGTCGCGCAAAGAAGCGCCGTTTTTCTATGCCATGTTCGACGGCCTGTTCTCGGATTCAGGCTATGCATCGCTGGATTTCGGCGATTATTTATCGCTCGTGCTACTGGACACGAACCACACCACGCCGATCGAAGGTGCGCAGACGGATTGGCTCGCCAAGACCTTGAAGGACCGCGAGGAATGCCCGACGGTCTTCGTGTTCAATCATGTACCGGCCTATCCATCGTTCCGGCCGATCGGCCTCGACTTCGCCGGCGATTTGGGTACCGGGACCGGCAATCGCAAACTTTGGGCGCCCTTGTTCGAACGTTACAACGTCGACGCCGTCTTTGAGCACCATGACCACACCTACAAACGCACGCACCCACTACTTGACGGTCATACGAACAAGAATGGCATCGTGTACCTGGGCGACGGGTCGTGGGGCAAGATCCGCAAGCCGGCCAAACCCGAGGCGCGCCCCTACCTGGCCGTGACGGACGAAGCCTATCACTTGTCCGTCCACCGTATCGAAGGGGACCAACGCTTTCACGTGGCCCTCTCGGATACTGGTCGCGTCGTCGATATATGTTCGACGACAAAGCGCGCCCGGACCGGCAGCCGAGCATAGCCGGCCGACGACGTTTTTCAGCCATTGCCAACAGGTTCAACGGCCGCGCGCCGTTCCCATGTCGTGCGCGATAATCTGTACAGCACGTGGCGCAGCAAACGATCGCCAGCAGGCAGCTGCGGATGATCGAAGTCGTCCACCGGCGAATAGGTCATGCCGATGCGGTGCATGACGTCGCGAGAACGTTGGTTGTCCACGGCTGTCATCGAGACGATCTCGACCAGTTTCAACTCGTTGAAGCCCAGGGCGAGCGCTGCGCGCGCTCCTTCGCTGGCGTAGCCATGTCCCCAATACTGGTAGGCGAGCCGCCAGCCGATCTCGACGCAAGGCGTGAAATGGGCGTGGAATTGCGGAATGCTCAGTCCTACGAAACCCACAAAGGGCGCCACGCCCGGCACTTCGACGGCCCACAGGCCAAAGCCGTGTCGGGCGAAATGGTCGCGAATGCGGGTGGCCGTGGTGTCACTCTCGGCCCGATCCAGCACTTTTGGAAAATGCGCCATCACGCGCGGATCGGCGTTGAGTGCGGCAAATGCATCCTGGTCATTGTCGGTCCAATGGCGCAGCAGCAATCGTGCAGTCGTAATGCTGGGCTGGTCGGACATGCCTGCTTCCTTGGTTTTTGCAGCAACTGCGTCAGGCGTGCGGCTGGCGCGTTCCCGTGGTGAAGACGGGAATCGTGCAGTTTACCGCCAGCCAAACCAGGCTGGAAATCGCGTACGTGGCAGCGATGAGGAGGAAAACGGCGTACCAGGAGAAACGCTCCGCGACCATTCCCAGCGCGGGTGCCGCGATCACGGTGCCTAGTCCTCCCACGCCATTGCCCAGGCCAAAAATCGTGGCCGCGTAGGGACCGGATATATCGGTGACCGTACCCCAGGTGGTTGGTTGGGCCCAATCGCTGAATACTTTGGCGCAAAAGAGCAGGCCGCAAAAGACGGCCGGCTCTTCGATAAAGGCCAGCGCCACCAGGACCAACAGCCCAGCCGAAGCATTGCCGACGCAACCAACCACCGAGCGCGCCCAACGGCGGCCGATGACACGGATCAAAAAGTCATTGATATATCCCCCCAGCACGCCTCCCAGCGCGCCGCCGAGCAGCGGCAACGACGCAAAAATCCCCATTTGCAAGTTATCCATACCGTGTACTTGCTTGAGGACCGAAGGCATCCAGACGACGTAGATCGTGTCGGCGAACGTCGCGCCGAAAAACTGGAGCAGAAAGAAACCCAGGTTTGCCGCCGATCGAGCGCTGATACCTTGGGACCATCGCCACAGCACGGCGCCACGAGACCTGCTTTCGGCTGCCACCGGTGAATGTAAAAAAGTGGTCGCTTCTTCGACGAGGGTGCCGTCATCCGCAGGTTGACCGTCCTCGATGATCGCCAGTTCTGCGGCGTTGACATGCGGATGCGCGGCCGGCGAATTGCGGAATACGATCAGCACGGCCACGCCTAGCACCACTCCCCAGCCAGCAAGAAGGAGGATACTGGTGCGCCAGTCGAGCCCCAGAAACCCCAGCATGACGGAAGCAAACAGCAAATTGGCAGTAAAGCCACCCATGCGACCAAAGAACGAGGCAATCCAGCCCTGCAGCGAGGTGCGGATCGATAACGGAAACCATGCCTGGGTCACCTTACCCAACGCCGGATAGCAACCGGCTTGCGTAACGCCAAACAGCAGCCTCACCCAGTACATGGCCGCGGGAGTGGGGGCCCAGGCGTGCAGAGCCAGGACACCGGACCAGGCCAACACAATGCCCCCCAGGAACAGGTGCGTCCCCAATCGATCGACCAGCAAACCGGTGGGGACTTGCAGCGCGACATAGCTGCTGTAGAAGGCCGATTGCATGAAGCCCAGGCCGGACTGACTGACCCCCCACTGCTCGGCGAGGGTTGGCATGATGATCGCGAACGTATAGCGGTGCAGATAAAGCGTCCACGAAGTGGCGCAAGAGAGACCAAAAATTTGCCAGCGGACATGACTAGGCGCCAGGCGACGAGAGGCCGAAGGGGTTCCAGAGGTCGACAAAACGCCCACGCGGAATTCTCCAGCCGGACTTATGGCGAGGGTATCTTGGCGGCAGGCTGTCTAGGCGTCAATCATGGACAGGGAATTTGCCATGCCTGTGCCGCGTGGGTTATGATCCTGATCCCGCCCGTCTGCGTTGCCTGCCGACATTACCCGCTGCCCTCGCTCTGTAATCGATGAATCGACCCGCCGCCGATCCCGTCTTCCTCAGCGCGCGCCGCGAGGCGCTGGTGGCGTTCGTGGTGTGGGCATTCGCCTTGGCCTGGTCGGTTGGCTATTGCGCGGTCAATGGGTATCACCGCACCGCCGAATCGCTGACCTTTGTGCTGTGGTTTCCGGATTGGGTCTTTTGGGGCATCGTCGTCCCCTGGTTGGCCTGCGTGGTGGTGTCGATCTGGTTTGCCTTCGGATTGATGCGCGACGAGGATCTGGGAAGCAACGAGCAGGACGACGACGAGCATGAGTTCAGCGAGCCGGAGCATCGCCATGACTAGTGCGCTGCTGTGGGCCGCCGCCGAAAGTCCGGGCCTGGGAGCAATCCTGGCGCTGCTGATTGTTATCGCCATTTCTGTCTGGCTGGGCACTCTGGCCCAACGCGCCGTAAAGAAGGGTTCGTTTCTCAAGGGTTATTTCCTCGGCAATCGTGGGCTGGGTGCGTGGGCCCTGGCGCTGACGGCCACGGTGCAAAGTGGCGGGACGTTCATGGGCTATCCGTCGCTCATCTATGCACATGGATGGGTCGTGGCCTTGTGGATTGGCAGCTACATGGTCGTGCCAATCACCGGTTTTGGCGTGCTGGGCAAACGCTTCGCTCAACTGTCGCGGCGCACTGGCGCGATCACCGTACCCGACTTATTGCGGATTCGATTTGGCAGTCCGGCGGTGGGATTAATCTCCTCCTTGTTCATCATCGTTTTCATGTCGTCGATGATGGTGGCGCAGTTCAAGGCCGGCGCGATCGTGATGAAGCTGACACTGCCAGGCACGACTTCGCTGGCGCTCAGCGAAGAATTGGAAGATACAGCGACAGAATCGGTCCAAGGCGACAGTAAACCGGGAGCCGCCAAAAGCACCCTCGATCGACGATATCTGCTCGGTTTGGCCGTATTCTCGCTGACTGTCGTGGGCTACACGCTGATTGGCGGTTTTTTGGCCTCGGTGTGGACCGATCTTTTCCAAAGCGTGCTGATGCTGATCGGCGTCGTCATTTTATTCCTGCTGGTGGTGCCGCTGACGATCGGCGCGCCGATGCAAGCGGCGACATTGGAAGCGATGGCCAAGACCGGGCCGGATTACGCCTTCGGCCCGGGATTTTCGCCGTCGGGTCGACAATTTCTGCCGGTGAGCCTGGCATTTTCGTTTTTTGTATTGTGGATCTTTGGCGGCGTAGGGTCCCCTGCCGGCCAGGTGCGATTGATGGCCTCGCACGACACGCCAACAATTCGCCGCTCGATCGTATTGCTGTGCTTCTACAACACGCTGATCTATTTGCCGCTGATGATTATTTGCGTAACGTCACGGTCGATTTTTCCAGACCTCGACGCGCCCGACGAAGTGATTCCGCGGCTTGCTTTGTGGGCCACGCGCGACTTCTGGGGTGGTTCCTTCGTCGGCGGCATGATATTGGCCGCGCCGTTTGGCGCCGTCATGGCCACGGTCAGCACCTATCTGGTCGTGATCGCGTCGGGCGTGGTTCGTGACGTGTATTTGCGATTCTTGCGACCGCACGCCGGTCAGACCGAAATCCGTCGGATTTCGCAAGGAGTGATGATATTCTTCGGCTTGCTCTCGGTGGCGCTGAACATCTATCCAGTCAAGTATTTGCAAGCACTGGTCGTCTTCAGCACCTCGACCATTGCGGCGACCCTGCTCGTGCCCGCGATCATGGCGGCCTACTGGCGACGCGCGACTGTGCCCGGTGCGCTCGCCGCCATGTTGACCGGTTCGGCCACTATGCTCGCGCTTTTCGGAGCCGGCTGGATCATGGCCTTCTACGAGATGGATCAGAAACTGGGTCCTGATACGTCCTTCCGAGCTTATTACTTGTTGGGCATTGAACCTATTGTGTGGGGAATGATCGTTTCCATGCTGGCCGGGGTGGGTGTGAGCTTGGCGACAGAGCCGCCGGACGAACGGCTCGTTTCGTGGCTGTTCGACCGTCAAGATGGCGAGCAACCGACCGCGATTCAGCACGGGTGACCGCAACGATTCCTACCCATGTTGGATCGATTTGAGAATGGCCCTTACCAGCTATGGACTACGGGTCATCGCAGGGTCGGGAAGTAAGCGCCGCCGCAATAACGTCACGTTTTGCAAGTTTCCAGCTTCGCTCGCACATTGACGCAGCGACGTGTGGCGGGTCGACTTAAGCTCGACTCATGCAGTTTCTTATTCTTGCCACGACCATACCAGGCGAGGCGTGCGACGATGGCGAACCAGGCAACTCGACCCACAGATTCACCTCAAGCTGCGATTGCAGCGCAGCCCGGGGGAATTGGCAAAGCACAATACATGGCCCTCACGGCTGCGCTGTTGGGCTGGTTATTCGACGGCGCCGAGATGGGGGTTTTTTCGATGGTCGGTCGCCCCGCCATCAAGGACCTCATGCAAACCACGGAAGAGGCCGTGATTGGCCTCCGGTTTGGCATCATTACAGCGTGCTTTCTGGTGGGGGCGGCCACCGGCGGCGTCCTATTCGGCTGGCTGGGCGATCGCATTGGCCGAGTGCGGGCCATGACCCTCAGCATTCTTACGTACGCGCTATTTACGGGGCTGTGCGGCATGGTCGGCAGCGTCTGGCAGCTAGGGGCGTTGCGCATGATCGCTGCCTTGGGGATGGGCGGAGAATGGTCGCTAGGCGTTGCCCTGGTCATGGAGATTTGGCCCAATCGCTCCCGCGCCTTCATGGCCGGACTCATCGGCGCCGCGGCCAACGCGGGCTATTTGCTCGTCGGTGGAGTGGGCCTGGTGTTGAACAGCACATTGGAACGCCTGTCGATTTGGGGTAGCGAAGTCGGCTTTCGGCAAGAGTGGGTCGATGCCCTCACCGCCCACGGTGGCTGGCGGCTGTTGATGATGTGCGGCACGGCCCCAGCGCTGCTGACGTTCTTGATTCGGTTGTTTGTGCCCGAATCCGAACGGTGGGAGAAGGAACGAGATCGGGGCGCGACGGGTTACTGGGCCACACGCGATTTGTTGGCCGTGATCTTGGGATCGGCGGGGCCGGCCCTGATTATCTACTTGTGGGCCGACCGACCGGAGCCGCTCTCGGCCTTGGTGCGCCTGTCTGGAGCGGCGTTAGGTTTGGCGATCGCCACGCTGGGATACACGTACCCGGTGGTGCGGTACGTGCAGCGACTGGATGCCTCGGACGGACGGGCGCATGCCCTGACTCCTACGATTGCCCGCATGATGTTGGCGGCGGGTCTGAGCGGGGTGGCACTGTTGGGAACCTGGGGAGCGGCCCAATGGGTGCCGGCTTGGGCCGACAAGCTGACAGGCGGCGGCCTGCACGTGAAAGAATACACGCAGATGTGTTCGGCCGCGGGTGCCATTGTGGGAACGATCCTGGCCGCGCTCGCTGGTGATTGGTTGGGTCGGCGCTGGACCTACGTTCTGATGTGTGTCGCGTCGTTGGCCTCAGCGATTTGGCTGTATCAATTTCATGCCCAGTACGACGCGGGATTTCTGGCGGCAACCTTTTTATTGGGCGCCTGCACCGCCTCGTTCTACGGCTGGCTGCCGCTGTACTTGCCCGAGCTATTCCGTACGAGCCTGCGTGCCACGGGGCAGGGCTTCGGCTTTAACTTCGGCCGCATTTTGGCGGCGATCGGCGCGCTGCAAACGGGCAATCTGATGGGCGCCTTCCAGGAAGGCGTTACGGTCGCGGGGGTTTCACTTCCCGGCGGTTACCCGTTGGCCTGCACAACGATGAGCTCGGTGTATCTGATCGGCATGGCCTTGATTTGGCTGGCACCAGAGACGAAGGGGCAACCCCTCCCCGATTGAGAGCCACTTCGCGCGCGATAGAACCGTCCGTCGCTCTGAGACTAATTCTTCATCGTGCTGCGACTGGCTCGGGCGACTTCAGTAGAGTGCTGCTCTGAAAGCAAACTCAATCGAGCGGGCTGCTCACCAGGAGCAGGCAACCATCGTCCGAGGATTGGACCGGCTGCGGTTCGCCAGGCTTCCAATAGCGATATTCCCCGGCACGCAGGCAGCGATGGCCGATCGACAGTTCTCCCTGTAGCACGACACACTGCTCGCCTTGATCGTGCTGATGAGGTGGCATCCTAGTTCCCGGGGCCAGCCGTATGAGTGCCGTCACGCGTTGGCGCTCTCTGTCGAAGCGCAGCGGCCGCACGTACATTCCTTCGATGGAATACGGCTCCCAGTCGCGCGCCGCTTGCAACAATTCTGGCAGACTTTCCTCTACGGCCGCGACAAGTTCGCCGACCCCCTGCATTTGCTGTTCGGACAACTCGCCGAGCGATTCGTTGGCGGCGGCTAATGTTACGACGCGGCTTAGGGCGCTGGGGGTCACCGGTGGCGCGAGTCGCGCGAGGGCCTCGAACACCGGAGTCAGAGCACGCAACTCGCGTTCGCAGTCGGCGCAGCCAGCGATAAGATGCGCCTCGAAAGTCGTGCGTTCGTCATCTTCTAGCGCACCTGTTAGATACAAGGCTGCCAATTCCGCGGGATCCCCCAAGTTGTGGTCACCACTGGTCACGTGCCGTTTCCTTCATGCGGAGAGAGCATTCTGCGCAGCGCCCGGATTCCGAGCAGGATGCGCGTTTTGGCGGTGCCCAGAGGGATGTCTTGCCTCTGAGCTACCTGTCTGTGTGTCAGACCTTCAAAAAAGGCGAGTGAAATCGCCGAGCGTTGTTCGACCGGAAGTTTGGCCAGGGCCGCTTGTATCTGCTCGGCCGCCTCGTCCTGGGCCAAGCCCAGCAGCGGATCGACAGGTGGCGCCGCGGACTGCACTGCGATGCCCGTTATGCCGGGCCGCCTGCGGCGTAGAAAATCCACCAACCGCGATCGCGCGATCAACGTCAACCAAACCTCGGGACTCGAGCGGTGCGGTGCGTACTTAGACGCCGAACGCCACAGTTGATGAAACGTATCTTGCAGAACATCTTCCGCGTCTGCCCGATGACGTAAACAACGCATCAACAAGCCGAGCACGCGCGGAGCGTGCAGATCATAGAACAGAGCGAAGGATAGCCGATCGCCCGCGGCGATGCGCGCGAGCAACTCTTCGCTGCAAATCGCAGTCGTTGCGGGGACGGGCTCGACTGTTCTGCCGGCGCATGAATCCACGATCGAGATGGCGCACCCGTGGGTCTTCGAGGGAGAGGGATTACGTAAAGCATACATCGCGCGCAGGGCGACCCGCAAGCAACTGTCAATATACGGCAATGGACGGCCGCCGCGCGGTCGATGGGGGCAAATTTTGAATTTTTAAGTTCGCTTGAATCCGATCGTAAAACTGCGACGTACTATCCAAGTTCAGGTTGCTGGCGCGAGTCCCTGTGTCTAATGATTTTTCGCCCAGACTAACGCCCCACAGAGTCCCGCCGATATCTGACCCTGTTGGCGCCGTCGCTACCAGCCCTACGACGGTGCCGCAAATGCTCGCTGGCCGCCATGCCGTAAGAGATGGAGACGTTTGCGAAATATCGTCTTCGTCGCGCAAGCCTTGCGGTACGGCGGCCGCGGGCAGCTTTTTTAGGGGGCTGGGTTGGTAAGGACCCGGCAGTCGCCAGCCCATTTGTGAGTGGCCTGCGACGCCAATCACCCGCAGCTTGCCCGTTCGCACTCGACGCTCCCGCCCGCCGAGGGAATACGAGCGGGCCGAGGTCGCAGCAATTCGTCTGACAGTGACGCAGGGACTGTCTAACCACCGGGCGTCGGCTTGCGCGGCTTCAGGTCGGCGTACTATCCCGCCAGAGGCGCGTCGCTGCCCCCCATGCCATGTTTCTTGATCTCGTACATGGTGTCTCGCGCCAGCCGGCTATGGAAGCGACTGTAAAGTAGGTAAATCGCCAGGCCGATCGCCAGCCAGATTACCAGCCGCAGCCAAGTGCTCAAGGGCAGGAATAACATCATCGTCAGGTTGACGACGATTCCGAGAGGGGCAACGACGTAGACCACCGGACAGCGAAAGGGACGATGGACTTCAGGACGTTGGATGCGAAGTAAAAGTACTGCCGCGCACACCACGATGAAGGCCAAGAGCGTGCCGATATTGACCATTTTCGTCAAATCATTGATTGGCGTGAATGCCGCCACGACGCAAATAACGCCTCCCGTCAACATCGTGGCCAAGTGCGGCGAGCGATACTTGGGATGGACGTGGCTAAATATGGGGGGCAACAACCCGTCTCGCGACATGGCCATGAAAACACGCACTTGGCTGAGAAACGTCACCAGCAGCACACTGGTCATGCCCGCCAGCCCGCCGGCGGCAATCAGCCCCGAGGCCAGCCGTAACCCAGTGCTGTGTTCTTTCTCGCCAAGTTCCCCGAACGCACTCGCGATCGCGGCGTGCTGATCGATGGCAGGGTACGGAACCATACCGGTGATGATCGCGGAAACCGCGATGTACAAAACGGTACATAGCACCAACGATGCCATGATCGCAATGGGCATGTCGCGTTGCGGGTTGCGGGCTTCTTCCGCTTGCGTCGAAACAGCGTCAAATCCAATGAATGCGAAAAATACCAGCGACGCCCCCAACATCAAGCCCGAAATGCCGTAGGGCATGAACGACGAGCGCGTGGCATCGTCTAACGGCACAAGATAATGGTTCAATCCCAATAGCCCCAGCATTCCCCACTTTTCAGCAGCTTTCGCGGGTGCTTGCTCGTTAAGTTGGGCCAAGATTTTTGTTGTGGCCGCCACGTCTTTCTCCGCCGTCGCGATTTTGCCGGCGTGCAACTCTATCGCGGCGCCCACCTGAGCGTCCACTTCCGCTTGGGTTTGAATCCCCTCCTTTAGCATACGGGCGCCGTCTTGGCGGGCTTCCTCGATCTTGAACAGCGCCAAAGTCTGTTGGGCGAGCTGTTGGGAACGGGCCTTGGCTTCTTCTTTCGGCAGTTTTTCGACATCGAGCGCATAGGTGTATGCCAAGTCGGGGACGAGAACCTGCTCGGGCAATAGCCGCTCGTTGACGGGAACGCTCGTCCAGTTCGAAGGAACGACGTAGAAGGCACCCACCGCGATGACGAAAAGCACGACCGCAAGCTTGACAAATACAAGAATAGCGTTGGTGGTCGCGCTTTCGCGAATTCCGCGCACCAAGACGATGGTCACGATCAACATGACCAATGCGCCGGGCAGGTTGAACCAGGCATCTCTATCCGTAAATGGATCGGAAATGAGGTAGCTGGGAATTCTGCTCATGTTGACCGAGGCCAGCAGCTCGTTCAAGTAGTGCGTCCAAGAGGCCGCGACCGTCGCGCAACTCATGGCATATTCCAGCATCAGGTCCCAGCCGATGATCCACGCAAAGACTTCTCCCAGTGTGGCATAGGCATACGTATAGGCGCTACCGGCAATGGGGACCATGGCGGCAAATTCAGCGTAGCACAGCGCGGCCAGCGCGCAGCCAATCGCCGCAAAGGTGAACGAGAGAATGATGGCCGGCCCCGCGTCGACAGCGGCCACCTGCCCTGTCATAACAAAGATTCCCGCGCCAATGATCGCTCCCACGCCCAAGGCAGTGAGCGAAATCGGACCGAGCACCCGACGCAATTGATGCTCGCCGGCCATGTCGGCCATCAAGGTTTCGATCGACTTAAGGCGGAAAAGTTGCTTCCAAAGCATTGAGCGTCCTCGTGCCAGCCAAGATTCCCCGCAGCAGTTGGCGTAGTCTAACCGTGCGCCTCACCGAGGGCCAAGCCGGGAATGCCGATTTCAGAGGAAATGAAGGACGTTCGGAAATGCGTGCGTTGTCGAGGGGTGGTCGATCGATAAGCCGAAATCGACATCGCACTGCGTGCGGGGCACGAACGGCCTGTTGCTTGACCCGCGCCATCTGTACGTGCAAGATGATCTCGCGCCGCCAGCGGGCGGTCCTTGGCGCATATCAACCTATTTCGCGGAGAAAATCCGATGATACTCAGGCGGTCGTGGCAACGGGCGACGGTGGCGGTCGGCATTCTCATTTTTTACGGATCGATGGCCATGGCGGCAGAGAAGAAGGTTTATCCGGCGTTCGGCAAGATCGAACGCAAAGATGCCCGCTTTGATCAACTCATACCGCAGGGCGCAGTCCTGGAAAAACTTGCTGACGGGTTCGACTGGGCCGAGGGGCCTGTCTGGGATAAGAAAGGCCAATACCTGCTCTTCTCGGACATTCCGCCCAACAGTGTGATGAAGTGGAAAGAAGGGGAGGGGATCACGCTGTTTCTCAAGCCCAGCGGCTACACCGGCAGCAAACCGCGCGGCGGTGAGCCAGGCAGCAATGGCTTGCACTTCGACGCGCAAGGACCGTTGGTGTTGTGCCAGCATGGCGATCGGCGGATCGCGCGGCTCAAGGGAGACAAATCGTTCGAGACATTGGCCGATCGTTATGACGGCAAGCGCTTTAATAGTCCGAACGACGCCGTCTTCAAATCCAATGGCGACTTGTATTTCACCGATCCCCCCTACGGGCTCGAAGGACTGAACGACGATCCGGCCAAGGAATTGAAGTTCAATGGTGTCTACCGATTGGCCAAAGACGGCACCGTTACGCTCCTGACCAAAGAAATGACCTTTCCCAACGGCATCGGCTTTTCGCCCGACGAAAAGACGTTGTACGTTGCCCAGTCAGACCCGAAGCAGCCGATTTGGAAGGCTTTCGACGTTAAGCCCGATGGCACGTTGGGTTCGGGCCGCGTGTTCGCCGACTCGACGGCCTGGTTCGAGGCGGGCCGGAAAGGCTTGCCCGATGGACTAAAAGTCGACCAAAAGGGAAACGTCTTTGCGACGGGGCCGGGCGGCGTTCATGTGTTCGCGGCCGATGGTACGCATTTGGGAACGATCGACACCGGCGAAGCCACGGCCAACTGCGGCTGGGGTGAAGACGGCACTGTGCTCTACGTCTGTGCCGATATGTACTTGGGACGCATCAAGACGAACACCAAAGGGCTGGGGTTCTAGCTCGTGCTCGAGGAACTAAAGCTGTCGATCCGTTCGGGACGGTCGCTGTTGGCTGTCGAGACGCGTGACGAGCAGCGGGCAACCGAGCTTGCGCAGCAGGCAGCCGAAGAGCTGTCGCTGATCGTATTCGAGTGGAGCATTACTTCAGGACTCGTGCAGACAGGGCCTACCCGCGTCGATACCGGCGCCGGCATCGCCAAGCCTACCGCGGCGCTTGAGCATGTGCTGAAGAATCAATACAAGAACGCGCTGTACGTATTCAAGGATCTGGGAGCCCACAGCCGCGATCCCTTTCTGTTGCGCCAGCTGCGCGACATTGCCGCCCTGGACCGGCCGACAGTGTTGTTGATCGATGCCGACGCGCTGCCCGAGCCGATTCGCCGGCTGACAATGCCGCTGTCGCTCAAGCTGCCGGAATCGGAAGAGCTGCGACAGGTGGTGCGGGACACGTTTCGCGCGGTCAAGAACCAGAGCCTGCACGAGGTGACCAGCCGGCTCACCAAGCGCGAAATGGACCATCTCGTGCAAACCCTGCGCGGCCTGACCCGAGCTGATGCCGCGCGGGTCGTCGCCGCGGCGATTCACGTCGACAATGCGCTCACGGCCGACGACTTGCCGCGCATCATCGAGGACAAGCGCAGCCTGTTGCAAACTGCGGGGTGTCTGGAGTCGATCTCGGTGAACATAGCCGTCGACGAGATTGGCGGTTTGGATAACCTGAAACGCTGGCTCGCGCATCGCCGCGGCGGGATGTCGGCTCGGGCTCGCGACTTCGGGTTGGAGCCACCTCGTGGCATTTTGCTGTTGGGCGTGCAGGGGTGCGGCAAAAGTCTGTGCGCGAAGATCGTGGCCGCCGATTGGAACATGCCGCTTTTGCGGATGGATCCGGGCGTCCTGTACCAGAAGTACATCGGTGAAAGCGAAGACCGGCTGCGTGCCTCGCTGGCGCAGGCTGAACGGATGGCGCCGGTCGTATTGTGGATCGACGAAATCGAGAAAGCGTTTGCCTCGGCCGCCAGCGAGTCGGCCGATGGCGGGCTGTCGCAACGAATGTTCGGCACACTCTTGACCTGGATGCAGGAACGGACGTCGCCGATTTTCATGGTAGCCACAGCTAACAATATCGACGCCTTGCCGCCGGAGTTGCTGCGCAAGGGGAGATTCGACGAAGTGTTCTTCGTCGACTTGCCCAACGACGACGCGCGGCGGCGGGTGATAGAAATTCACCTGGCGCGCCGCAAGCGCGATCCGGCCGCATTTGCTCTGGCGGATCTGGTGGCCGCGACGGCTGGCTTCAGCGGCGCCGAGATCGAACAATTGATTGTGGCCGCTATGTACGAAGCGTTTGGCAGCGGCGCTCCGCTGCAAGACGAGCATCTGCTGACGCAGGCACGCGCTACAAAGCCGCTGGCAGTGCTGATGCGCGAGCGTATTGCCGAGCTGCGGGCGTGGGCCAACGGCCGATGTGTGCCGGCGGACTAGCGAGCGTCGGAACTGCGTCCGGAAGCAGACCGGATCATGCGCGAGCACGTTCCAGATGCATTGCCTGTAGATACCACAAATCGAGGATCGGCCCACCGCGCACACTAAGAACAATTGCAGGAAATCGTGTCGGAATCCTCAAGGGCCGAACGCGGACGACGACGTAGCCCGCTATTCCTACCAACCCATTCATCATTCAACATTTATCGTTCGTGATTCTCACCTTCGCCGGCTGGCCTTGACGTGCGATCGCACTAAGATTGAGGGGGCTCAGCGTTTCGGTTCCTCAGGTTCCCAGAGGGAGCAATCATGCGTGCGCTCGTCACTGGTGCGACCGGCTTCGTCGGCGGCAAATTGCTGGAGCAGATCGCCGAACCAGTTGTGTTGTCGCGCAATCCTCAGGCGGCGCGTGCCAAATGTCCCCGGGCTGAGGTCCATTATTGGGATCCTCTTGGTGGATTGCCTCCGGCCGACGCGTTTGCTGGTGTCGAGGCTGTTTTCCACCTGGCTGGCGAACCCGTCGGCGAAGGACGCTGGACGGCTCACAAGAAACGGCTGATTCATGATAGCCGCGTGACCGGCACTCGTAATCTCGTCCAGGCCATCGCCGGGCTTGAGCAGCGGCCTGGCGTGCTAGTTTGTGCGTCTGCCATCGGCTACTACGGTTCACGCGGTGACGAGGTACTCGACGAGTCGTCCTCGCCAGGGAGCGATTTTCTGGCGGACGTTTGCCGTCAGTGGGAGGCTGCTGCCCAAGAGGCTCACCAACATGGCCTGCGTGTCGCCTGCACGCGCTTCGGTATCGTGCTGGGGCAGGGGGGGGCCCTGGCCAAGATGCTGCTACCGTTCAAACTGGGCGCAGGGGGTCGATTAGGAAATGGCCATCAATGGATGTCTTGGATCCACGTCGACGATGTGGTGGGCCTGCTGCTGCACGCCGCAGCGCATGAGCTGCACGGGCCTATGAATACTGTTTCGCCAACGCCGGTGACAAATCGTGATTTCACGCGCGCGTTGGCCAAGGTCGTGCATCGCCCGGCGATTTTTCCCGTGCCTGCTATAGCGCTACGGCTGGCTGTGGGGGGCTTCTCCGAGGTTCTGCTCGGTTCACAACGAGTCGTGCCGCGGGCTGCCGAACGGGCCGGCTACACCTTCCGCTACACGTCGTTAACCGAGGCGCTCGAGGCAGCCGTTCATCCGCGCCCCATCTCGGCGGCCGGCGCGCCGGCCAGGGTACCTTGATGCGTGGGTTTGGCGTGCTCGGTAATCTCGCTGGTCATCTCGAACGGCAGCAATTCGTGCCGCGGCCGCGCAGCGAGATCTTCGCCTTCTTTGCCAATGCCGCAAATCTCGAGGCGCTCACTCCAGAATTCCTGCAGTTTCATATTCTAACGCCGTCGCCAATCGTGATGCGATCCGGCACATTGATCGATTATCAACTCAAGCTCTTCGGCATCCGCTTCCAATGGCGAACGTTGATCGAGTCGTTCGAGCCCGAGGCACGCTTCGTCGATATCCAGATCACTGGGCCATATCGCCGTTGGCATCACGTGCATGAGTTTAAAGAGGTGCCCGGCGGCACGTTGATCGTCGATCGAGTCGATTACGAGATGCCGCTGGGCTCGTTAGGCCATATCGCACATTGGCTCTCGGTGCGATGGTCGCTGAAACAGGTTTTCGACTATCGCGAAACCAAGATCCGCGAGCTGTTTGGAGATCGCGCGGCCGCGACGATCGCCTCGTAGGATAAGCTGTCGCGCGGGTTCCGCGTATCCGGCCATGCACCTTGCCGCAAGGCAAGTTATCATGGCGTCTATGAACAAAGCTTTCGTGCGCGAACCAGAAGATACGGGTCAACGGCATTGTCCGCGTTGCGGGTCGCTGGGCGCGCCAGCCACGGCCGATGCGGTGCGCGAACATCTCGAACCGACGGCACTGGCAAACCTTTCCGAGACGGCCTGGTTCTGTCCATTTGCGCGCTGCGAGGTGGCGTATTTTGACACGTTCGAGCGCGTCACTACTGTCGAGCAGTTGCGCTACCCGGTCTGGCCGAAGGACGCCGACGCACCCTTGTGCAGTTGCTTTGGTCTCACGCGAGACGACGTCGAACAGGACATTCGCGACGGGGGCGTAGTGCGGACCCGCGCGACGATCGACAAGGCGAAAACCGCTGAAGCCCGTTGCCACAGGCTTTCACCAGACGGCCATTCGTGCGTGGCTGAAGTCCAGCGCTATTACATGAAGTGCCGTCAGGCCGGTGGCAAGGCATAGGGAAAACCTCAACGACGCTGGCTGCCCGATGTTTCTGCTGTCATGGCACGCTTTACACGCTACGGTCGATTGCCGATACTACCGGCTGCTTGGCCCGGCTTGGTTGCCCGCACGGACGTGATCACGATCGCGAGAATGCTGTCTCGCGGGCAGCAAGGGTCTTAACCGTCGCACGCGATGGTCCAAGGTCCTCAGGCGGCGCCGGCATGAGGGTGGCGTGGCGCAGCGAAGGTGAGCGCTAATTGGCGGGGGGCGTCACCGTATTCAATCGGCCAACGGCATTCTGCCGGACTCGACGGAGCGAACGCGCATGGCACGCTTGTCCATGAACGAAATGACGACCTATCGTTGGTCGTTTGAAGAAGACGTGGCTCACTATGCGGCGGCGGGCATCCCGGCCGTGGGCGTGTGGCGCCAAAAACTCTCGGATTACGGCGAGGACAAGGGGATCGAGTTGCTCGTCGAGAGCGGCCTCGCCGTTTCGAGCCTGCTCTGGGCCGGCGGATTCACGGGGAGTGACGGTCGGACTTTCCGCGAAAGCCTCGACGATGCAGCCGAAGCGGTCCGGTTGGCAGCCCAAATGCACGCCGGCTGCGTGGTGGTCTACAGCGGCTCACGCGCTGGCCATACGCACAATCATGCCAAGCGCCTGGTGCGCGACGCCTTGCGCGAGCTTTGCGCACAAGCCGCCAGTGCCAATGTCATCCTGGCCATCGAACCGATGCACGCCGGTTGTGCCGCCGAATGGACTTTCTTGACAGACATTAACGCCACACTGGAATTGATCGAGGCCGTCGGCCACCCGGCCCTGAGATTGGTTTTCGACACCTACCATTTCGGCTACGACGACGTCGTACGAGCCGGTATTGAACGGCTGGCCCCGCACATTGCCATCGTTCACCTCGGCGACAGTCGCCAACCGCCGCAGCGTGAGCAGAATCGGGCACGCCTGGGCGAAGGCAATATCCGCCTTGCCGAAATCATCGAAGGTCTGGGCCGCGGCGGCTACGACGGTGACTACGAGATCGAGCTAATGGGGGAGGAAATCGAGAATTCCTGCTACAAAGAACTGCTCGACCAGTCTAAAGATGCTTTCGCAAAGTTGTTGGTCGGGTAGCATTTCATTTGGCTCAGCCGCTGACTGCTGGGCGGACGTTCCCAATGGCCCGCGTCGCATTACACTGCCGGCGGCACTGAACTAGCGAACCTGTGTTGGCTACACTGGGCTATTCAGGCCAAGCTGTGATGCGCGTGATGGCCTCGGTCCACGGGCGACGGTCCGATATCGCATGCGCCGCGAACCTGAACCTGCCGTCCTCCCTCTACAACTATTTCTCGCCCCTCTGGAAGATTCTCTATGCAGTTCCGCACCCGCGCGATTCACGTCGGCCAACAGCCCGACCCCCACACCGGCGCCATCGTGCCGCCTATCTATATGGCTACCTCGTTTGTCCAGCCTACGGCCAGTTGCAGCGCCGAATTCGATTATTCGCGCAGCGGAAATCCCACGCGCAAGGCCTTTGAAACGACTCTCGCGGCGCTCGAAGAAGGAAGCCTGGCCTTGGCATTCGCCTCGGGTATGGCGGCCACGCATTGCGTGATGATGATGCTCGCTCCGGGCGATCACGTGGTGGCGAGCGCGGACCTATACGGCGGCACCTATCGATTGCTGCACAAAATACTCGATCACGTGGGAGTCCGCGTCTCGACCGTGCCGACCACGGATCTGGCGGCGGTCGAGCGAGCATTCACGCCCTCGACCAAGATGTTGTGGGTAGAAACGCCGGGCAACCCGCTAATGTCGATCACCGATGTGGCCGCATGCGCCAAGATCGCTCACGTGCATGGGGCATTGTTGGCAGTCGACAACACTTTCGCCACGCCAGCACTGACACGACCGCTGGCATTGGGTGCGGACATCGCCATGCATTCGGCCACGAAGTACATCGGCGGTCATAGCGACGTCTTGGGCGGGGCGCTTGTTGTCAATGACCACGCGCTGTTCGAACGTTTGTACTTTATCCAGAACGCCACTGGCGGCGTGATGGGTCCGTGGGAATCGTTTCTCTGCTCGCGCGGATTGAAGACTCTTGAATTGCGCGTCCGCGAACAATGTCGTTCGGCGCGGCTTGTGGCCGAACATCTCGAAAAGCACGCGTGCGTGCGCGCGGTTCACTATCCGGGTCTGCCTGGGCACCCAGGGCACAAGCTGGCTGCCCGGCAGATGGACAACGCGTTTGGCGCCATGGTCAGCTTCGAGGTCGACGGGCAACTGCAGCAGGCGGCACGCGTTGTCGAAGGGACCAAACTGTTTCGTTTAGCGGTGAGTTTGGGGGCGGTCGAGTCATTGATCGAACTACCGGCCACCATGTCACACGCCAGCTACGATGCTGCCGCCCGTCGGACGTTCGGCATCAGCGACGGCCTGATTCGCCTGAGCATTGGCCTGGAGGCGGCGGACGACCTGTGCTACGACCTCGACCAGGCAATCTCCCAGGCCTTTGTCGTCGGCTAAGCGGCACGGTGTCGGCGGAGCGATTGTGTACCAGCGCCCGCTACGACATGCCCGGCCGTGTTTTATCCTGCACGGCGCTCGTCGGAGCGAAGGAGTGGGGCTTCGGTGGCCCATTCACGCACGGTAGCGGCAATGCCGGCGGCATCGAGCCGTAAGTCGGCCAGCAATTCACCACGCTCACCATGCTCGACGAACCGGTCGGGCATTCCCAAGCGGCGCACATGACTGGCGGCGACACCTGCGTCGGCGGCCGCTTCAAGGATTGCGCTACCAAATCCGCCGGGCAGCGCGCCTTCTTCGACCGTGACAACCAAGCTGGCCGTGTCGATGGCCCGCAGAATGGTTTCGGTATCCAGCGGCTTGATGAAACGCGCGTTGACGACGCCCACATCTAACCCTTCGCTGCGCAGCG
>DASXEJ010000288.1 GCA_036490175.1 Pirellulales bacterium
CAAACCTACGACTGCGGCGGCTGGCAGCCCCACAGCGACCCCAACGCATGTCACGTCCACGCCGCGGTGCAATGTGCGATGTCGCATCATGTCTTCCCATAAATGAGTTTACTGATAAACATCAGACAGTCGTCCGCGCGATGCCTGAATCGAGGCTAACCGATCGTTGGGAGCGATTGTGTATCCGGGAGGTCTCGTGGGCCAGCGAACCCCTGAAGGGCAGCTGTAAGTTTGCTGAGAACGTCGAACACACAACCCCACATCGCGGTTTGGCGTTCCACGATTTCCCAAGCATACGCACTACACCCTGTACATGCCCCATTGATCCTCACCGCCACATAAGCTCCACCCGCCAGGCTATCTGGACCGAAGTTAACTGCCGCCGATATTGCTTTGCTTTGTGGGCCAGAAAAGGGGGACAGGCCAGAAAAGGGGGACATTCTGCATTTCGAGGCTCAACAAAGTAGAATGTCCCTTTTTCGCGTCCCCTTTTCCGAATCCTAGAATGTCCCCTTTTCCGAATTGGGCCGGCAGCGACCGCTCACATGCCCCGCTGGCTCAACTGTTGCACTCTCTGCGCAACGTTCAAACGTCGACTCAACTCACGTGCCGAACAGGATTGGACCTGTCCCCGTTTCTTCGTCGTTTCTTCGTCCGCACGAACCGCCGGCCTCGCCCCGCCGCAGTACTCAGCAGAACGACCCAGATGCAAACATTCAGCAGATACGCGGCCAGCGACCAGCTTGCTACGAACGCAAGCGACGCCACCCCGTCGGTGGCGGGCTCAACGAAAAACACTGGGATCGGTATCCCCCCGACCCGGCGCCCGGCTCCAATCGGATAGCTCAGTATGCCAAGCGCTACAGCAGCCCCCACCAGAGCGATCCAGCGCGCGGCTGCCGCTAACGCGGAACCACAGGACATGACACGCCTCCGTTCGCGTTGCGAAGATGCGGTAATGGTTCAGGACGAAACGATCTCATTGTACTCTGAATGCCAGCGCCAAAATCTGAGGCTATTTGCGACAATGTCTGCGAGAGTATTTAATCCTCGGTCCTAAGCTGCGCCGGGCTGGCTTCCCCACAAGCGGTGCTATCGAATAAAGTAGGAGCCGGGGCCACCGCTATTGGTGCGCGTATAAGGCGCGCAGCATTTCAACAGGACAGAGCTCACAAACGCATTACAGTCATTCCGGAAGGGCACGAACCGGCCTTCTGCTTTGCCGACGCTCAGTTGCGTATTCACGCACGCCTCGTCGCAGTCGGACAAAACACGAACTATCCCCGGCGGGCTTGTGGGTTGTTCACCATACCACTTAGACGGCGACACACAATCGCCCGACTCCTTCGAGTGGTCCGTCTGCTGCGTCTTGGAACACATGCACGAGTTGCTGGTTTTACCTTCAATCCTGCCAAGGCCGGCCGCAACTGTGTCGGTCTTTATCCAACAATGCATGAAGCCCGCGGCGCCCGCAACTGAAATGTTCGTAGCACGACAACAGACCTGCACCACCAAACCGGAGGGGTCGACAAATACCACCGGGCTGCTTCTGGCGTAGAGGTATGTGTTTGAGTCCCACGCGAGCCCAATCATCACGCCTGGACTGACGGCCCGAATTGCGGTCGAGCGCTCGGCGGCATCGCTGCGATGTGATAACGGAGTGACAAGCCCAATACGGCCGATGTCCCGACCGGGCGAAAAAAGCGTCAGCGGGTCACAAGTAAGCCAAACGCCGACAAGCGGATCGAACGCCCGATTGCGAACGTCGTGCAGGAACACCTCTTGATCAAAGCGATAGCCGGCGTAAGTCGTTTCCCAATCGAACGAGCTGGATTCGTACGAGGCGACGTCGAAGGAAGCGTCTAGGAAAACCGGCACGCCGTAGGCGGTGTAACGATAGCGCTCGTGGATGGTCCCGGTGATGTCGATGATGGCGGTGACGTTCCAGTTGGCGTCTTGGAGTGCATAGAGGCGTTCGCTGCTACGATCGCGGAGGATGAGGTCGTCGATGTAGCGCAGGCCCCAGTAAAATTGACGGTCAGGAGCTGTGGACGAGTCGACCCGCTCTTCGAGGACTTGCCAACTCGACGAATAGTAGTATTCGCGCCACGAGCCTACCACGGTTTTGCGCGTGCGGCGATGGACGCCGTCGTAGGCATTCGCGGCTACGCCCGTGATCTCCACCTGGCGGTTCCAGGCGTCGTACGTGGCCGAGTAGCTGGACGTTGGCGCGGACGGTTGCGGGAAGACCGTCATGTTGCCGGCGGCGTCGTAGCTGGGCGTGGCCCAGACGGAACCGGACGAGGCGGCGAAGGTGGCGATCTCGTTCGCCTTGGTGTGGGTGCGGGTTTGGCTGACGCTGTTGGCGGAGACTAGGGCGTCGGTGTCGACGAACGCGGACCAGTTGCCGGTGGCGTCGAGCATCCAGGATTGGCCGAGGGTTTGAGAGGTGATGGTCGTCCGGTCGGTGCCGGAGAAGGTGCCGCGCTGGAAGTCGGCGAGGCGGTGCAGGCCGTCGTAGGTGTAGAGTTCGTCGTTGCCGCCCGGGGCGACGGTGTTGTGACGCCAGGTGCGATTGCTGGCCAGGTCGTAGCCGTATTGAATCCGCTCGACGTCGGCGCCAGTGTAAACTTTGCGCCAGCGGCAATCGATCACGCGGCCGAAGTTGTCGAGGCCGGCATAAAGATTCGAGCCGGAGCCGAAGGCCAGATCGTAGCGGATGCCGGGATCCGGGTATTCGACCTGGACGAAGGTTTTCAGGCCGAGGTAGACGTAATCGACGACGGGGCCGGAACTGTCCATGATCTGCGTGACGCGACTGAGCATGTCGTCGTCGCTGTACGGGCCGGCGTACTCGTAGCTGGGACCATTGCCGGATGGGTACGTGATCTCCGTCAGCCGGACGGTATTCTGGCTGCCGTCGGCGTACGTGTACTGCACGGCGGGTGTCGAAGACGTGTTCACGGCGCCTGAGTGGCTCTGGTACTCGGCCGTAAGCTGCTGGAAGCCATTGTACTGATAAAAAATGTCGTTGGCCACGGTGCCGCCCGTGGCGGCGCTGTAGCTGGTGACGTTTTGCGGCAATCCGGCAGTATTATAAGTGCGGGCAATGCGGCGGACGGCGCCGTCGATGCCGGTGCCTAGGGTAATCACGCTATCGGCCGTGGGGCGCCCGAGCAGATCGTACGCATATTGATGCACCGTGCCATTCTGGTCGGTCATCTGCGTGACCTGGCCCTGGCGGTTGTACTCGTAACTGACCACGCCGCCGTCGGGATACGTGACGGAGCGAAGCAAGTCGGCCCGGGCCACGGCCGAGTTGGATAGTGTAGAATAGTCGTCCACACTGCGCCGACTTCACGAGCGCCGATCCAGCGACGGCTACATTCTACTGCAACACACTGGGCGAGACGCGGACGCCGATGCCCACGGTGTTGGGCTGGTTGCAGAAGGTGACTGGGAACTCGGCCTGGTGCTCGCGATAGAAGTGACAGACGAGCTTTTTCTGGTCGGCC
>DASXEJ010000289.1 GCA_036490175.1 Pirellulales bacterium
GCGCGGATTCGTGACGCCAAACCAATCGGCCCGGGTCGTGATGTCCACGTAAGGCACAAACGAGGGCATGATCACCACGGCCGTGCAGTCGCGGATGCCGGGCTCCAACTGCCGGGCTTTCAGATCGCTGTCGCGATTGGCAGTGCCAAACAGCGTCTGGGCGATGGCCCCCAGCGTGCCGGGCGTGTCGGGCGATTGCACGCGCGGATAAAACCGCCAGCCGAACGTGTCGTTGGCATACGAAAAGGCGACCTGCGTGCGATTCAGCGCGATCGTCTCCATGTCGAGTTCCATGCGGCGCGTGAACGCTCCGGCGCAGCTCGGACTAACATTGCCCGACGCGACGGCCACGGCCACGGCCAATTGCAAATCGCGGCGGCGGCTGAAAACGTCCGCCACGTTTTGCTCTTCGTTCACCGGGTCCAGCGAAAACGTAATGATCGGCCAGCGGCAGAGCACATACTGTTTGAAATACTCATGCGCCTCCGGCGGGATCAGTTCTTTCGGACCGACAAACGGCAATTCATGGGGCGGAGCGCAGTTGCACCCCTTGGCCTGCGACAGCGACGCCATATCTTGCATCAACTGATGATTCAGCCGCGCCGCATCGACAACGATGGCCCAGGCCAATGCACCCGTGATGGTATGTTTGGCCGAACCGCCCACTGCATTAAAGAACGCCTGGCGAATTTCGAACACCTGCCGGTAATCACGACTATCGATGGCCTGGGCCAGTTGCGGCGTGGCATAGCTCCAAAGTGCCAAGTTGTCTTTTCGCGACAGGAATTCATAGGCGGACAGCGTCTCGGCAGCTAAGTATTGATTGATATCGTAAACATGGACGACCCCACGATTGGCCGCGTTGGTCCGCAAGTTTGTATAGGTTTCATAGGCAATGCGGCAAAACGCGTCGAAGCCATATACTTGCAGGATTTGCGACCCCACAAGCGGCCGCGGCCCAGTGCCGGAATGCACCGGCGCCCCAATCGAAACGGGGCCAGTGTCGAAGATATTGTCAATTGCTGGTGACAGCGTTTTATCAAGAACCCAGCTAATACTATTGCCGTATTCGGTCGGCTGCATCCGTCGCATCAACAGTGGCAACAGATCCGGCTCGACGAGCTGGCGTAAAATTACCGGCGTCTGCTTTTCTGGCCCAGCGTTGTATTGCGCCGCCATAGTCGGTCTGGGCTGGTATGGTGCCTGGAACTGCCGCGGCCGGTCGAGTTGCTGAAGCCGCGCCGGCGGTGGAGGCAGAGGAATTCTTTCGGGTCCAATCGGTGTCTGGCTTTTGTCCTGGCTCGGGGGCACGCCTCGTGGGGCGGGTTCCATAGGAGTTAGTCCGCTCTTTAGCATGTGGATTAAGAACTCAAGGCGTCCTTTCTGCGCCGAGTTCTCAGTAGCCGCGTTTAGCCGTTCTGCAATTTTGATTAAGAGATCCAGCTGCGGCGTAGACAAGTTAGCCAAGGCGGATGGCAGCTTGAGCTCTAGCGGATCCAGACCGCCGAGCGCGTCCCAATCGATACCCAACGGGATGATGAGGCGGTCGACGAGATCACCCGGTTTCTCCGGATCCTCCAGCACAACCGGTATTGGAAGCTCCACTCCGAGGTCCGCGCTGCAAAGTGCTTTCTTGCCGGACGGCGGTTCGAGCCTTACGAAGACTGGGAGCGTTCCCGTCCAATCCTTGCGGCCCGGTTTATGTTCCGCGCTCTCCAGAAACGAGGCAAGTTGCTGTGCCGTTACCGAGACTGTCACGTTTGCCATCGGAATATAAATGCGCGCCATAGGACGCCGGGATAGCTCAGGATGAGTTTGCGGCTTACTGACGGAGTCGCTCTGATCGAGGTATTCAAGACAGCTCAATCCTCGCTGCTGCTCGTCATCCGCGGCTGCGGCAATCTGCAAGAAGCGGAATTGCATGTATGGTCGCCGCGCGATGAGATAATCAACGTCGGCCTGCCACGCCGCTTGCGTTGCCGGTCCTTCTTTGGCAAGTTCTTCGACGAATTCGGCGACAACTTTATCGTATTTCTCGGTCCACGTTGCGACCTTGCCATTGAAGCGCCAGTAAGAAACTGCGAAATGGTCAGCATCATCTGGATCATTGTTGAACATCTGCGCCAGCGGCAGGGCCAACAGCGACGTCAGATCGTTGATCACCAGGTTGCGGGTCGTGGTGGGCAGCAGGTCGTCGCTGATGACCGGCCTGAGCGTGAACG
>DASXEJ010000290.1 GCA_036490175.1 Pirellulales bacterium
AGAACGCGGTGACCTGCTACGCGGCCGCTGAGTTTGATGCGCGAGTGGCAGGTCCCGTGGAGTTACGTTTACAAAGTACGAACGCCAACAAGATTTGGCTGAACGGCGAATTGCTATCGGCCAACAAGGTTTACCATGCCGGCTCACAGATGGATCAATACATCGGCCGGGGCAAGCTCAAAGCAGGCCGCAATGTTATTCTTGTGAAGGTCTGCCAGAACCAGCAAAAAGAAAGCTGGGCCCAGGACTGGGATTTCCAATTGCGTGTGTGCGACGCATCCGGCACCGCCATTCTGTCGCGCGATCGTGTGGCTCGTGCCACGAATCTGCCGGCGCGTTAATCAGAATTGCGTCGGGCCAGGATGCTCGAGACGTTCCCGAACAACTCGCGACGAAATCATTAAGGGATTATTTCATGCGACTTGCCCTATTGCGACTCCTGCTATTGGCAATCGGATTCGCAACGCTTTCCGGGGCTGATTGGTTGCATTTCCGCGGATCGGACAATCAAGCCATTTCCACGAGCGACCAGGCCCCCCTGGCGCTGGCCAAGGACGAAACAGGGTCGGAACAAAACGTCGCCTGGAAAACTGCGCTACCGGGCCGTGGCGTGTCGAGTCCGATCCTTGTGGCTGGAAAACTGATCGCGACATCGTCGAGTGGGTTTAATCAGGACCGTTTGCACATCGTCTCAATCGATGCCAAGACCGGTGCGCTCGACTGGGAGCGGCAATTCTGGGCCACCGGCCGTACGATGTGCCACCCCACCAGTTCGGTCGCTGCCAACACGCCTTCCAGCGACGGTAAGCGTATTTTCGCCATGTTCTCTTCCAACGACGTAGCCTGCTTGGATTTGGACGGAAATCTGCTTTGGTATCGAGGTTTGACACACGATTTTCCCACCGCGGTCAACGATGTCGGCATGTCGGCCTCGCCGCTGGTGCTGGGAGATACGGTGGTCGTGCAAGTCGAAAACAAGGGAGACTCGTTCGCGGCAGGACTCGATATAGAAACCGGAGAAACGCGCTGGAAAATTCCTCGCCCTGCGGAGATGAATTGGACATCGCCGGCCGTATTACGCGGCCCGACACGCGGGCAGGACCTCGTGCTGTTGCAATCCCCCACGCGTTTCACGGCTCATAATCCACACACGGGTGAGCAAGTATGGAGCTATGAAGTCGCCTGCTCGGCGATTCCCTCGCCGGTCGCCGACGGAGACACGATATACCTGGCTTCGGGTGGGCTGACGGCCTTGCGCTATCAACCGTCAGCCAACGCGGCCGAAGTTGTTTGGACCCAGAATACGCTCGCCCCGGGTAACCCCAGCCCCGTGGTCTACAAGGGCCGGGTCTATTCGATCAACAGCGCGGGCGTACTGCTGTGCGGCGATGCGGCCACAGGCGAAGTAAAGTGGAAGCTGCGGTTGAAGGGACAATTCTGGGCCACTCCGGTGGTAGCTGCGGAACATCTTTACATCTTCAATCAAGACGGCTTGGCCCAAGTGGTCCAGCTTGGCGACACTTCCGGCGAGATCGTGTCGCGCGGTGAATTTGGTGAGCCCATCTTCGGAACGCCGGTGATCGCCGACGGCGCAATCTACGTGCGCACTGACGGCCATCTGTGGAAAATCGCAGGACACTGAGCCGCCGCCGTGGATTCTCACTCCGAAACTTGCGTCGTCGAGCCGACAGGCCCTCTCGCCGCGATCATTCGTCCCCCGGGCTCGAAGAGCATTACCAACCGCGCGCTGGTCTGCGCGGCGCTGGCAGACGGTACGTCGACATTAACCGGCTGTCTCGACAGCGAAGACACCCAGGTCATGCTTGCCGCGCTGGCCCAGTTGGGGCTGATGATCGATCTCGACGCATTGCACGAATCGGTCACCATCGCAGGCTGCGGCGGCCGGATACCAGCAAGCAAGGCCGAGTTATATATCGCCAACAGTGGCACCACCGTACGCTTTCTCACCGCCATGCTCGCCTTGGGCCAAGGAACGTTTCGGCTCGATGGCACGCCGCGGATGCGCGAGCGGCCGATCGATGACCTGATTCGCGGGCTGGCCCAATTGGGTGCGAATGTGCAAAGTGAAACGGGCAATGGCTGCCCACCGGTCGTTGTCCATGCAACGGGCTTAGCGGGGGGACGGGCAGAGCTGCGCGGCAATGTCTCCAGCCAGTTTCTTAGCGGGCTGTTGATGGCCGCACCTTACGCGGCTACGCCTGTCGAGCTTGCGGTGATCGGCGAATTGGTCTCGCAGCCCTACGTACGCATGACGCTGGGTGTGATGGGTGCTTTTGGCGTGGCCGTCGATCCACCAGATCTTGCTCACTTTTCAATTCCGGTCTCGGCCGGTTATCGGGGCCGGAACTACGCCATCGAGCCCGACGCGTCGGCAGCTAGCTATTTTTGGGCCGCGCCCGCCATTGCCGGCGGAGAAGTGACGGTCAATGGTCTTTCACGAGCCAGCTTGCAAGGAGACGTCCAATTCGTCGACGTGCTGGCGCGGATGGGCTGCACGACGAAGGAATCGGCGCAAGGGATTACGGTCAGTGCGCCGGAGAAGCTCCGCGGTATCGACGTCGACATGAATGCGATAAGCGACACCGTTCAGACTCTTGCCGCGGTTGCTATCTTTGCCGAAGGCCCTACGACCATTACCGGCGTGGCGCATATCCGGCACAAGGAAACCGACCGCATCGCGGCACTGGCGACCGAGCTGCGCAAGTTCGGGGCCGAGATCGACGAGCGCCAGGACGGCTTGCGCATTTTTCCCAAGACCTTGCACGGCGCGACGATCGACACCTATGACGATCATCGCATGGCCATGAGTATGGCGCTGGTCGGTCTGCGCGTACCGGGCGTTGTGATCCGCAATCCGACCTGCACAGCGAAAACCTATCCCCGTTACTTCGACGATCTGGCTCAGCTGACTCGATCACGAGCCTGCTGATGGCTCACAGGCCTGCGGGTTGTTGTCGAGTATACTCGTGGGCCAAACAGGCCATTACGTATGTGCCACTGGCTGACAAGTTCTAGGCCAAATACTGCATCCTGCTAGGTTCCTCATGATCTGGTACGCGCTGACCATTTTTTGGAGTGCTTTTCTGCTGTTTCTAGTACAGCCCATCCTGGGCAAACAGATCCTGCCGTGGTTCGGCGGCACGCCGGCGGTTTGGACCACTTGCCTGCTGTTCTTTCAGATGCTGCTATTGGGTGGCTACATTTACGCCCACGGGTTGAATGCCTGGCTGGCACCGCGGGCGCAAGCACTCGTGCATGGCGCGCTGTTGGCTGGTTCGTTATGGTTCTTGCCGATCGTGGCTGATCCGTCGTATCGCTCGGTTGTCGAAGCATCACCCACCTGGCAGATTCTAACGCTGCTCGTGTTTACGATCGGCGCGCCCTATTTCTTGATCTCGGCGACCGGCCCTCTTTTGCAAGCCTGGTTTGCACGAACGCACGCTGGTTCTCCCTATCGATTGTACGCGCTGTCGAACGTCGGCTCATTGCTGGCGCTGTTGAGTTACCCCTTTCTCGTCGAGCCAAATTTGCATCTCAGGTCCCAGACACACGGCTGGTCATGGGGGTACGTTGGATTTGCGGTCGCCTGTCTCCTGTGCGCGGCGCAGGTCGTGTTCAGCAGCCGCCAACAAACGGGTGCCACGCCTGGGCCGGCAGACGCTGAACCCCGTGAATCGTCCGAGGGCCGTCCCCGCTGGACCACGATGACGCTGTGGTTGGGGCTGGCAGCCAGTGCTTCGGCCATGCTGATGGCTACAACGAATCAAATCTGCCAGGAAGTCGCCGTCGTTCCCTTTCTGTGGATATTGCCACTCACGTTGTACTTACTCACATTCATCATCTGTTTCGATAGCCCACGCTGGTATGATCGAAGAGTTTTTTTGTCGCTGCTTGTCGTCTCAGTAATTGGCGCCACGACAATGCTGTACATTGCCGTCGAGGCCCCCTTAACGCTGCAAATTGGCATTTTCAGCCTGGCGCTTTTTGCCTGCGCCATGGTCTGCCACGGTGAATTGGTGCGGGCCAGACCGCACGCGCAACATCTGACGCTGTTCTATTTGTGTGTGGCCAGTGGCGGAGCGTTGGGTGGCGTGCTTGTGGCGTTAGTGGCCCCAGCGATTTTCACGGGATTCTGGGAGTATCACCTGGCACTTGTGGCCTGCTGTGCCCTGGCGGTCGCGGCGCTTGTGCGCGATCCGCAGACCTCGCTACACCGTGGTCGCCCCACCTGGCTACTGGCTGTCCTTTTATTGGCATTTATGGCGTTGGGCTCGGTGCTAGTGATCCACATTACAAAGTTCCGCAGCGAAGTCGTCGCCGCCAGCCGCAACTTTTACGGCGTGTTGCGCGTTAAGGACACGCCCGACGAGACTCTCGGATGCACAGTGCGCAAGCTTATCCACGGAGGCATTTGGCACGGCATGCAATTGCTCGAGGGAGATAAACGCACCTGGACCACCAGCTACTACGCAACGGATTCTGGCATCGGGCTGGCGATCCTCGCGCACCCGCGACGGTCGGCGGAGAATCCCGAGCAGCAGGGACTGCGCGTCGGTGTGGTAGGGCTGGGCACGGGCACGATCGCGGCACTTGCCCAAACGGGGGACACATTCCGTTTCTACGACATCAATCCCGACGTGATCCGCATCGCGCAGGATTACTTCTATTACCTGGACGATACGCCGGCCGAGTGGAGTATCGTCGAAGGAGATGCAAGGCTCGAGTTGGAAAACGAGTTGGCCGTGGCGGGACCGCAGCAGTACGACATCCTGGTCATGGACGCGTTCAGCAGCGACGCAATTCCCATGCACTTACTGACGAAGGAATGCGTCGCCATGTATTGGCAGCATCTCAAGCCTGACGGCATTCTGGTCGTCAACATTTTGAACCGGAATGTCGATCTGACACCGGTTATTCGGGCGATGGCGGAAGGATCTGGCAAAGAGGCGCGGAGGTGTGTCTCGGACGAAGATTGGGAACGTGGAGTATTCGGAGCCGACTGGGCATTTGTTACCAGCAATCAGGAGTTTCTCAAATCGGCAGACGTGGCTCCGTACCTAAGTCCGCTAAACGAAAATGTCGAACCGGTAGTATGGACCGACGACTACGGCAGCCTGTGGCAGGTGTTGAGCAAGTACGAGTGGCCACCAATGCCAGACTGGTTCCCACGTTGGCTGCCGGGCAGGTCAAACGTAGCGCCGGAATGACGACGACGCGCTGTTGCTACTTGTAACAACTCGCGCTAATTACCAGCGAAGGGATCGTCAACGACAACACCGCCCCCATCACGGGTGCCTGGTTGCACCTGTGTGCCAATATGCTGTCTAAAGCAAAGATGTGAGAGAGCGCGTGTCGAAGCGCGTCGTGCGATTACGTGCAGCCAGGGGCCCTACGCACCGTCGATTGCAACAACTCTTCCGCGCGATCGAGCAGACGGCTGGCGCGACTCGGAGCTCCTTCTGGGTCAGACGCCACTAACGCCCCGCCGCAATGCTGACAAACCAGCCGCTTGCCCAAGTACTCGACGCGGACGTGTAGCGTTCGACCACACGTCGGGCATTCCTGCACGAAATACGTCGTCTTCGCCATGGCGGTATCTCCTTCTACCGTTTGGCCGCCGAACTTTGGACCCCGATATCGTACCCGACAAAATCGCGCATTCAACATAAAACAGGCTTGCTTTACCGCCATGAGATGAGATTCGTAAGCTGCTACCACGGCTTGCGAGGGCCAGGCGAACTAGGTAGCTAAAGGGACCTTTAGCTTGCCAACCAGGTTCGCGCGGATGGGCCGGCGGTGCTGAGAACCGGGCCAGTTCACCGCGCAACAAGGGATGAGGATTCTGTTAAACCAGGCGAACATGCGAAACCTGGTTAGCCAGCAGCCATTCCAGCCAGCTCTCCTGCTCCTCAGAGAGCTCGACCTCGGTCCGATTCTGACTGTCTAGCGGCGAGACCAGCAAGATGGCCCCATCGTCGTACCATTCCCGTGCCTGCGCGAGATCGATCCAATACTCCCCTGCCGCAGTCGGGGGATGCCCCGTTTCTTCGGGAATGGCAATGAAATAGGCGATCTCGTGGCGGAAACGGTCAGACATCCCAAAGGGTGCCAGCTCGGACCGATCTATCGCGTGAACCAAAACGCCCATGGGACTGAACATTGCTCCGAACGGGGGGACTGCAAGCAAAGGCCGTACTGCACCAGGCCCCGTTTTCACTGCGTAACGCGGCTGAATTTAGCACGCAAATCAAGGAATAGGAAGCAGAAGCGTCGATCTACATAGTAGCGGCGTGCCGCGCCTAGCCGCTTGACAAGCTATGGTTTCGATGGGGCCGGTCCCGTTTCAAAGCGGGGCTAGGTCCGTCGCCAATCGTCGCAGCGCCCGACAGGTGGTACCGCCATGCATCGATCAGCCAGAATCCTTCCGATTGCCGCTTCCTTCTGCGCCGTGTCGTTGCTGTTGGTCACAGTCTCGACGGCCGCCGACAAGCTGCCCATGCCCGGCGTCGACGAAATCGAATCGCTGACCGAAAACTACTTTGCCAGCCAGCCAAACTTCAGACCGGGAGAGATCATCTCGCGGTCGCAGGTGCGCGGGCTTTTCGAGGAGCTCTGGCGCCGAGGCTGGAAGGTACCGCGGCAGGACGAGTTGCTCCGCCGCGTGCCCGACGATAGCGAACTGCTGGTACGTGAGCTGCGCACGAAAGACGGACGCAAATTCTCCCAGCAAATTGCTCGCTATCCCTTGTCGTTCGACAAGCTTGACCGCATGTCGCGTATGCCGACGGGCAAGAGCATCCTGCATCGCCTGGTGCGCGGCCCAGACGGCTACAAGCTCTTGCAATACATGGCGGAAGCACCCGGTGGCAATGAGTTAGGAAAGATGCTAGGTGGCACACCAACGGGGCGCGATTTCAACAAGCCCACGGGCCGGATCTATACCGTGTCGAACTTGCTCCCCGAGTTGCGGACTCGTCACGAAGAGAGCATCATGGCGATACGTCGATCGCAGGCCAAGGTCTGGGGCTTGAAGACCCCCAGACAATAGCGCCATCCATTAGCAAGTGCTCAACGGATTTTCGTGACGCCTTCGATCAATACCGTGCGCACCGGCAATTTTACAAATTCGCGCACGTCGCGCGTCTGAACCTTGGCAATGCGGTCCACGACGTCCAGTCCCTCGACAACTTCCCCAAACACGCAATAGCCGCACTGTTCGGGCGAATCACCGCGACGATCCAAGTCTGGATTGTCCGCCACGTTGATGAAGAACTGGCCAGTCCCGCTTTCCAGCGAGTCCGCCGGACGTGCCATCGCGATTGTTCCGCGGCGGTTCGATAGGCCGTTGCTCGCTTCGTTGGGGATGCTGTAGCGGCTTTTGCGCTCGGCCAGGTCTCCTTGAAATCCACCGCCGAGTATCACATAGCCGGCTTCCACCTGATGAAAGATGGTTTTGTCATAAAATCCACTATCGACCTGCGTCAGAAAGTTGTCGACCGTCAGGGGGGCTTTAACGGCATCAAGCCGAAGTTTGATCATTCCCTCTGAAGTGCGTAGCAGCACGGTCGGATTTAGGTCCGTTCGCAGCGCCGCGCCAACAGGCGGTCGATCGGCGATCTTTCCCTCAACAGCAATGGAAGCCTCTGGCGGCACCGTCTGCTCCGCCCGGGAGCACCCCATGATGAGCGCCAAGACGAAACAAGGGGGCAGGGTAAAGCGACGGGTCATCAGGACACCTTTTCAACGGGTACGCGGAAGTAGACCCGAGTCACGGGAGTTCCACTCGGAGCCTCGGCTGCACTGTCCCCGTGGCACGGTGGACGCCGATCGCCAGTCCAGATGACGCTCCGGCGGGCGGGTATCATGCTTCCATGACCAGTTTTTCGCAATGCCGCTTCCTGTCGGATGGGATCGCGCAACTCCCTGGCCCGCCATGAAACGGACGTGGCCCGAGGAGGAAAGTTCGGAAAGTCCGGCAAACCGTGAGACTGGAACAGTTTTTGTGCCTTTTTTGTTACAATGGCACCCTGGAGTGCCGCGGGGGGGCCAACGGTAAAGCAGTGAGGTAGCAGGGTCGTGTTCACTCGCGGATATAGCGTGGCGATCGTACTTTTCTGGCTGGCCACGACTGGGTGGCTCGTAAAAGAGAAGATTTTGCCACCGCTTTTGGTGGGCGATCCGCCCAGTTACCGAACCATCCTTGATGTCAATTCGACCGCTAATGCGCCTGTTGGCTGGGACATCCTGTTGAACGGTAAGAGGCTCGGTGGCGCGATATCGCGTACGGCCCGGCTCGACGACGGCATCAACCAACTTTACTGTCGGGTCACGCTGCGCGAGCTGCCGTTGGCGGAATTGACGCCGGCCTGGATCGGTGCCTTCATGAAGGTGCTGGACTCCAAAAATACAAATGGAGTGGCCGATATTGGCGTCGACTCCGAAGCAACAATCGACATCGATCCTCTCAATCGACCGATCAATTTTTTGTCGACAACCAGGATTGGTCCGCCCGAGGGCGACGCCGGTCGCCGCTCCTTATTGGCCGGCATGGATTTGACTGTCGTCATGCGTGGCAAGATGGTGGGCGACGCAATGCACATCCTCATGCATTCTGGCGAGATCGAGTATCACACGCAAATTGCCATTCCTCCCGACGCCCTGATCGGTGACATCCTGTCACCGCAAACGCGGTTGCCCGGTCTGCGCGTGGGACAGCATTGGACAGTGCCGGTTTACAGCCCCTTTCGTCCCCCGAATTCGCCGATTGAACTGCTGCATGCGGTTGTCGAGCGCAAGGATCCCATCCTCTGGCATGATCGAATTGTTCCAGCCTTGCTGGTGGTCTATCGTAGCGATCCCGGCCTGAGCTTAACCAGCGATCAGTCGGCGCGCGCTCAGATGTGGGTTGACTACCAGGGGGACGTGATCAAGCAGGAAGTCGTGCTATTGTCGTCGCGTCTTACGTTCGTGCGTACTGACCCGGACGAACCCTCTACGGGCGAAATGCCAGATACGACTCGGCCCTTGCGTGCCCCTCCTGTCGACCTGGAGAACGTCACGGCGCCGAACCACCAGACGGAGTCCGTAGATTCTCCATGATCGAATTTCGCAACGTCAGCCGGAATTACGGTCGCAAGATTGCCGTGGCCAACCTGGAGCTGGTCGTGCCGGCCGGCGAGATATTTGCCTTTCTCGGCCCCAACGGCGCCGGCAAAACGACCTCGATCAAGATGCTGGTCGGGCTACTCCGTCCGTCCGTCGGCGAAGTACGCGTCTGCGGATTTGACGTCGTCACCGAGTGTCGGCAAGCCAACAGTCGCGTAGGTTTCATTCCTGATGAACCCTATCTGTATGACAAGCTGACGGGCCGTGAGTTTTTGAATTTCATCGCTGGCATGTACGGCTTGGACGGTCGGACCGGCAACGAGCGCATGGCGCGCGAAATAGCCCGGTTCGAGCTCGATGATTTCGTCGATGACCTCTGCGAAAGCTACTCGCACGGCATGAAGCAGCGAGTCGCGTTGGCCGCCGCATTGCTGCACGACCCGGACGTCCTGGTCTTGGATGAACCGACGGTTGGGCTCGACCCGCGCACGATTCGACTAGTAAAAGACCTGCTGCGGGCACGCGCCGCGGCAGGAACGACCATCTTCATGTCCACACACTCGCTGTCCTTGGCCGAAGAACTGGCTGACCGTGTCGGCATCGTCGATCGCGGGCGATTGAAATGTGTTGGCACCTTGGATGAATTGCAGTCACAGTCGGACGCCGGCCGATTAACGCTGGAACAATTGTTCCTGAAGCTTACCGCCGCCGATACACCAGCACGAATACCCTTGTCGACCGGCTCCGGCGAGGACCGCCCATGAGTCACGTGCCAAGCGACGGCTGGAATCCGCCGACCGTGCCTCGGAACGTTGTCACCGGAGTGCGTCCGAAAATGCCCGATCTCCGCACCGAGGCGGCGATCTTCTGGCAACTTCGGCGGAGTCTGCTCGGTAATATTTTGCGGCAGGCGGTGGCCGTGTCGCGGTTGCGCGTTTCGCTGGCCGCATTTCTCACGGCTTTTCTATGGGCCGGACTGTTTGTACTGTTCGTGCTCAGTTTCCGCTTTCTTGACGACGCCATTCCCGAGTCCGGCACACATGATGAAACAGTGCGGGCCGTCTACAGCGTCTTTTTTGCGTCGCTGACGGTCATGCTCGTAATCTCGACGGGCATCATCATGTACAGCGGCCTGTACCGTTCCGAAGAAACGGCGTTTTTGCTGACCACATCCGCGCGCGCCGAGCGCGTTTTCCTGCACAAGTTCACGCAGGGCATGTTGTTTAGCAGCTGGGGATTTCTGCTACTGGGCAGCCCCATGCTGGTCGCCTACGGCGTCGTAGTCGGTGCCCCCTGGTTCTACTACGCGTTGCTGCTCCCGTTTATGGCAGCCTTTGTGTGGATTCCCGGCAGTCTTGGTGCGATCGTGTGCATGCTGGTTGTCCGCTTTGCGCCGACGAATCGCATGCATGTGCTGATCATCGCCACAGTGGCCGCCGCCTCCACTGCCGTCACACTCATTTGGTCCCTGGCTAGCGCGCAAAACAGCGAGTTACTAACGCCGGACTGGTTCCTCGAAATGCTGGCTCGGCTGCGCACCACGGAAAACCGTTTGCTACCCAGTTGGTGGCTTAGCTCGGGCCTGCTCGAAGCTGCCCGCAGTGGTTGGTACGAGGAATCGCACAAGGCAGCCCTTGCCGAGAGTGTTATGTTTCTGGCGGTCACGATCTCGAACGCGCTATTGCTCCATTTACTGGCTGTCCGCACCGCGGGTTGGACTTATCGATCGGGCTATAGCGTGCTGTGGGGCGAGCATTCGGTTCGTCGCAAGCTAAAGCTGGCCTGGATCGATCGCATTGCCGACACCCTATTGTGGCCGCTAGGCTTCAAACTACGACTGCTCGTCATCAAAGATCTCCGGCTCTTCCGCCGCGATCCCGTGCAGTGGTCGCAGTTTCTCATCTTCTTCGGTTTGCTGGCACTCTACTTTTTGAACACACGGCGCCTCAGTTATGACGTCAACTACGTCGCCTGGGTGAACATGATTAGCTTTCTTAACCTGGCGGTCGTGGGACTGATCCTATCGACCTTCACCACGCGATTTATTTTTCCCATGATTAGCCTAGAGGGACGTCGATTCTGGATCCTGGGGCGTCTACCGGTGCGCCGCGATACCATCCTGTGGAGTAAGTATCTATTCGCCGCCTTCGGCTCCCTCATCCCTTGCATGACGTTGATTGTGCTCAGCGACCTGATGCTAGGGGTTTCGCAACTCGTAATCTGGGTCCACATGCTGGCCTGCGTCCTGCTTTGCTCCGGCCTGGCAGGCATTGCCGTGGGCTTGGGCGCCCGGATGCCTAACCTGCGCGAGGACTCGCCCGCTCGCATCGCGGCCGGATTTGGAGGCACGTTGAACCTTGTGCTCAGCGCGGCTTACATCGTGACCCTGGTACTGATCACGACGGTGCCCTGCCATTTTTATCTTTTGTCAATGCAGGGGGGCCACCATACGCTGGTACTCGATCCTCAGCGACAATGGCGTTGGTTAATCGCGGGGATATTTACCGGTTGTTTGTTAGGAGTCATTGTCACGGCCGCGCCGCTGGCAATTGGCATTCGCGCCTTCCGGCGATTGGAAACGTGAGCAAAAGGTAATGGTCCCGGGCAGCCGCTACTCACGTTCGACTACTGACTACCGACTACTTACTTCCTATAATGCTCCAGCCCTCGTGCAGGAATGTGTTCGTTAGGACGCCCCTGCGGTCGGTGCTCGGAACATGCACGCTGCAGGAGAGAAGATGATGGACGCGGGAACGAAAATCCGCGTGGGTGCGGTCAGTTATCTGAATACGAAGCCGCTGGTTTATCGCTTCGAGGAGTTGGCCCCGCAGGCTCAGCTGGTATTCGACGTGCCCAGTCGACTGGCCGACGATCTAGCCGCCGGGCACCTCGACGTGGCACTCATTCCGTCGATCGAGTATTTTCGCGACCCTTCCTATGAAATCGTCTCGGATGCCTGCATCGCCTGCCGCGGACCGGTGCTGTCGGTGAAGATGTTCTCACGGGTGCCTATCTCACAGATTCGCACGTTGGCATTGGACGAGGGCTCGCGCACGAGCGCCGTGCTGGTGCAAATCCTGCTCTCCCGACGTTTTGGCGTGAGACCGCGCATCGAACCACTAGCCGTCAATCTCGGCCTGGCGGATACGCAAGCCGATGCCGTGCTGCTGATTGGTGACCGAGCCATCAATTCGCCCGGCGGACGCTTCGCCGCGGTGTGGGATGTGGGCGACGAATGGTGCCGCTGGACAGGATTGCCCTTCGTGTTCGCCATGTGGGTCGTGCGTTCCGGTCAAAAAGTCGGTGTCATCGAGCAGGCCCTCAGTGCGGCGCGCGACGCGGGGCTGGCCAACTTGGAACAAATAGCCGAGGCCGAGGCCCCCGTGCTAGGCCTGACCCGGCCCGAATGCTTGTCGTATCTACGCGATTGCCTGCACTTCGTGCTTGGGCCACGCGAGCATGAGGGATTAGCCCTGTATCAGAAGTATGCTGACGAGTTGCACGCCGAGACCAGCGCCGGTCAACAACAGGGCGAACACGTCAGCGCGAGCGCGCCATAATAAGTACCGATTGCACGTGCACAAAAGATCCCCGGATTTGAACGCAAGGATATCGACGTGGTAGCTTCGATTACCAAGTTGCTGGACAAGGCCGTGGCTGGGCAGCGCTTGAGTACTAACGAAGGGCTGCAACTTATCGAATCGCGCGATTTGACGGCGCTGGGCCGTGCCGCCGATGCCGTGACGCGGCGCCTGCATCCCGAGTCGTACCGCACGTATAACATCGATCGAAACATCAACTACACGAACGTCTGTTCGGCGGTATGTGATTTTTGCGCCTTCTATCGCAAGCCCAAGAGCCCTGAAGGATACGTGCTCGACCGGCACGAGATATTCACCAAGGTTCAGGAGACCGTCGACCTGGGGGGCGATCAGATCTTGATGCAGGGGGGCATGAATCCCGATCTGCCGATCGAGTGGTACGAAGAGTTGCTACGCGACATCAAATCCCGCTTCCCTCAGGTCAATCTGCACGCCTTCAGTCCACCCGAGATTCACGCCCTGACAAAAGTCGCTAAGCTTCCTTTGCGCACCGTGCTTGAACGATTGAAGGCCGCCGGCCTGGGAAGCCTGCCTGGCGGCGGGGCCGAGATCCTGGTCGACCGAGTGCGGCGCGAAATGACGCGCGGCAAGGTCCTGAGCGACGATTGGTTGGATGTGTGCCGCGTGTGGCATCAATTAGGCGGTCGCGGCTCGGCCACCATGATGTTCGGCCATATCGAAACCCTCGCGGAGCGGATTGAGCACCTGGAGCGGTTGCGTCAATTGCAGGACGAGACGGGCGGTTTTACCGCTTTTATCTGCTGGACCTTCCAGCCCGATCATACGGATCTGAGCCACGTCCCCCGCGCTGGCGCCTTCGAGTACCTGAAGACGCAGGCCGTGGCCAGGCTGTATCTCGACAACATTCCGAACATTCAGTCGAGTTGGGTGACGCAAGGGCTGAAAATCGGCCAATTGGCTCTTTGCTATGGTGCCAATGACATGGGAAGTCTCATGATCGAGGAAAATGTCGTTGCCTCGGCCGGCACAGTGCATTACTTGAGCCTGACTCAGATTCGTGATGCAATTAGTGAGCTTGGCTACCAGCCCCGCCAACGGAACGTGCGTTACGAGCTTATCGATGCTCCCACGAGCGGCCCGCTGCCCGTGCTGGCGTGAGCTAAGCTGTACTAGCCGTTTTTCTCCAGCCGCCAGGCCGGACAAGGCCGGCCTGCAAGCTGATATTGCCGTGACGCCGCATCCCGCCAGGGTTTGCGGCATTGCTGTGGAACCAGTCCCCGCTGGATCGGGGCGAAGGAACGAAACTGCCGTTACACCCTCATACGGCGGCCACCGGCCATGATCCACGTCGAGAATCTCACCAAGGAATATTCCGATCTGCGCCGTGGCAAGTTCGTCGCGCTGCGCGGGATCGGGTTCGAAGCGTTGGCCGGAGAAATCTTTGGCTTGCTCGGCCCTAACGGCGCCGGCAAAACCACGGCTTTGCGAATCATCGGCACCATGCTGCGACCGACCTCGGGCACGGTCAACGTCAATGGTTACGACGTCGTCACTCAACCCTCGGACGTCCGTCATCAAATTGGCTTCGTTTCAGCCAACACGGGCATGTACGACCGCATGACGGCCTGGGAAATGGTCGAGTACTTCGGCCGTCTGTACGGTATCGCCGAAGAAACGTTGCAGGCGCGCATGGAGCAACTCTTCGAGCGACTGAAGATGAACGACATCCGCGAATTGCTGGGGGCAAAGATGTCCACCGGCATGCGACAAAAGGTGTCGATCGCCCGCGCGCTCGTTCACGATCCCCCGGTACTGATCTTCGACGAAGCAACCAGCGGGCTCGATGTGCTCGTGGCACGTGCCCTGTTGGACACAATCGCCGAACTCCGCGTGCAAGGCAAGTGCGTGCTGTTTTCCACACATATAATGCGCGAGGCGGAAAAACTCTGCGACCGGGTCGCCATTGTCCACCGCGGGCATGTCCTGACGGCCGGCACGCTGGAAGCCGTGCGCGAGATTCACGAAGAGCACGATTTGGAAGAGCTGTTCTTCCGCCTGATCTCCACGCACGACTCGACCCATCCGCACCTGGTTGCCAAATAAACACTCAGCCGGGCCGCGCCCCATGAACTGGAAAAACGTCAAAGTCATATTTCTCCGCGAGGTGCGTGATCAGCTGCGCGACCGGCGCACGCTGTTCATGATCGCGGTGCTGCCGGTCGTGCTCTACCCGCTGTTGGGCATGAGCATGGTGCAGGTCACGCAGTTCGTACGCGAACAGACGACCAGAATCCTGGTGGTGGGCGCCTCGCGATTGCCGGAAACGCCGGCACTTTTTGAGGATGGGCATATCGCGGAACGTTGGTTCAAGGTGCCTGACAATTTTCAGGATAGCAGTCTCGACGCGACCGAACGTCGCAACGCTGTCCGCCCTGCGAATAGCCATGTCCTGGAAGTCGAGTTCCTGCCCGATGACCAAATCAGCGGCGACCATCGCGAACAGATCGCCGGTTGGCGCGAAGCCATCGAAGAGGGGACTTACGATGCGGTCTTGTACGTCCCTGAGCAATTCGCGCAACGCGTGGTTGAATTGCAGAATGCCATGAGCCGTGCCAGACCGGTCGATGTCGAGTCGATCGCCATCGTCCGCATACCGCCACCGGAAATCTACTACAGCACGGCCACGGAAAAATCGCAGGTCACGCAAGATCGGCTGGAACGTGTCTTGGTCCGCTGGGGGGTCGAAATCGGCCGCGAGAATCTCTCGGCAGGCCATCTGCCAGATAATGCGGCCATGCCCTTCATGCCCAAGGATAGCGATCTGGCGGATAAGGGGCATCGTGACGCCGCACTGTGGTCTAAGATTCTGCCGTTTTTGCTCCTCATTTGGGCATTGACCGGAGCGTTTTATCCGGCCGTCGATCTTTGCGCCGGTGAAAAGGAACGCGGCACGCTAGAAACGTTGCTCAGTAGCCCGGCCGAACGCATCGAGATCGTGTGGGGCAAGCTGCTGACGGTCATGCTCTTCAGCATGGTTACCGCCATGTTGAATCTGTTCAGCATGGGGATGACGGGAACTGCACTTTTGAGTCAGCTTCCGCGGTTTGGTCCGCCGCCACCGCTGGCCCCGCTTTGGCTGGCGATCGCCCTTGTGCCTGTCTCCGCTCTGTTCAGTGCATTGTGTATGGCACTGGCTTCGTTCGCCCGCAGCAGCAAGGAGGGGCAGTATTACCTGATGCCCTTGGTGCTGGTGACGTTGCCGCTGGTCGTGCTCCCCATGTCGCCAGGCGTGGAATTGAACCTGGGCAATAGCTTGATTCCCGTGACGGGCGTGGTGTTGTTGTTGCGCGCGATGCTGGAAGGTAACTACGCCCAAGCGCTCACCTATGGCCCTCCAGTGTTGATGGCGACGCTCGCCTGTTGTTTGCTGGCCATACGTTGGGCGGTGGATCAGTTCAACTCGGAATCCGTACTGTTCCGCGAGAGTGAGCGGCTCGACTTGCGATTGTGGCTCAGGCAATTACTGCGCGATCGCGAGGATACGCCGACCGTCGCTGGCGCCATATTCTGTGGCGTGTTGATTCTGATGGTCCACTTCTTCATGAGCTTTGCAGCGCCCGAGGTACATTCCTTTGGTGATTTGGCGCGGATCGCGCTCGTGACGCAACTGGTCGTGGTGGCCACGCCGGCACTACTAATGACGATCATGCTGGCCCGCAATGCGCGCCAGACATTGCTCCTGCGCTGGCCCGGCGCTACGGCAATACCAGCGGCAATCCTGTTGGCTGTGGCAGCCTTCCCTGCGGTCGGCTGGTTCAACCTGGTCGTGCAGCGGCTTTACCCGATAAATTCGCAATTGAAAGAAGCGCTCTCTGGCCTGTTCCAGGAGCCGCCCGAGTTTTGGAAGATGTTGATCGTGATTGCCATTGTCCCAGCCATATGCGAGGAGTTGGCATTCCGCGGTTTTATACTTTCCGGGCTGCGGCACATGGGCCACAAGTGGCGAGCCATCATTGTGGCCAGCCTATTTTTCGCCATCACTCACTCCATTTTCCAACAGTCGATCGGGGCCTTTGTGCTGGGGCTAATCATCGGCTACGTGGCCGTGCAGACTGGGAGCATTTTGCCCGGCATGCTCTTCCACATGACCCACAACAGTCTCGTCGTGGCGAGTATGTTCCTCACTGCGGAGGCGCTTGAGCGATACCCGCTGCTCTCGCATATCATTCGCAAGTCGCCGGACGGTGAGGGCTACCTCTGCAACGGACCAACAGTGGCAATCACGGGACTGATAGCCATCGGCCTATTGGTTTGGTTCCGACGTCTTCCCTACCCGAAATCGGCTGAAGAGCAATTGGAAGATGCCATCAAGCATCACGCCGGGCATGCGCCGTACGCCGGCAGCTGAAGCGTGATGGAATCCGATGGGAAACGTGGGCCGCATTAGCTTGGACGGCCGAACTCTCTGCTTACCGGCTTGTGGTCGATTCATTGGGCGAGGCCGCGCGCCATCGCAGGACGGCTTCGACCAGAATCACGAGTACAGCCACGACCATAAAGAGCGTGAAGAAGATGTTCAGGCTTCCTTGCACCAGCAGGCGCGTGTTGCTCTTCTCCCAGCCGTTCTCCAGCATCTTCTGGAAGGGTCCGGTGATCATCAGATAACCGGCAGTCATCGTCGAGGCCAGTACGAACATTAGCGGCAGAATCGTTAAAGGCGCATAACGACCCCGTCCGGCGTTGAACATCACCGTGGTCACAACGGTCAGCGCGATCACGGCCAACATTTGATTGGCGATACCGAACATCGGCCAGATCGTCTCGATCGATCCGGTCCAGATCAGCCCTCCCCAGGCCCCAGTGACCAGGGCCGTCGAAAGCACGGCGCCGGGCAGCCAATCGGTGCGGTCGAACGGCTTATAGATCTTGCCCAGAGCTTCTTGCAGCAAAAACCTCGCGATCCGCGTGCCGGTATCGATCGTGGTCAAGATAAACAGCGCTTCGAACATGATGGCGAAGTGATACCAATACTTGATGACTGCTTCGAGGTTCACGGCCCCTCCCGCCACGCGATGCATGGCCTCGGTAAAAATCTGCGACATACCCACCGCCAACGTTACGGCACCTCCGGTGCGGCCGCGCAGCGATTCGCCACCCACTTGCCGTTCGATCTCGGGCAGGTTGTCGGTCGACGCGCCCAACTCGGTCAACTTGTCTGCATACTGCTCGACTTTGGAGAGATCGATATTGATGGCCCAATAGTCCCCTTGCGGCAGCGACGCCGCGGCCAACAGCGCCACGATGCCGACCAGTCCTTCGATTAGCATGGCCCCGTAGCCGATCGTGCGAACCTGGCTCTCGCGGCCGATCATCTTGGGCGTTGTCCCCGACGAGACGAGCGCGTGAAAGCCCGAAATCGCTCCGCACATAATGCAGATAAAGCAAAACGGGAAGATCGGGCCGTTGAAGTACGGCCCGCCGCCCGAAGCAAACAGCGGGTTCACCGTGGGGGCCTGCAATTTGGGATTGGCCACCATCACCGCCGCGACCAAAAGAATCACGGTGCCGATCTTTAAAAAGCTCGACAAATAATCGCGCGGGCACAGCAGCAGCCACACCGGCAATACCGAAGCGACAAAACCGTAAACACAGATGGCCCAGATCGTCGCTTCGCGCGAGAGGGAAAAGTACGGTTCCAGTGCCGAGCCAGGGATCCAGTTGCCCGCCACGGTCGCGGCCAGCGTGGCGACGGCGCCGATCAACGACGCCTCGATGACCCGCCCTTTGCGGATCTTATACATATACAGACCGATCAACAGCGCAATTGGCACTGTACAGGCGATCG
>DASXEJ010000291.1 GCA_036490175.1 Pirellulales bacterium
TGGATGAGCGAGACGATGGACTTGGGCAAGGAGAAGAATTTTTTCGAGACGCGCGTCACCGAATATCAATCGGCATCCGCCCTGCGCTGGGAGTGACGCACGTCGAGCTCGTGTTGGCTGCATGGGGAGCCGTGGACAAAGCACTAGCTATCGCTTGGGCACTTGCGAAAAACCTTAGCGACTGCTAGCCTTGTTCATTGTGCTTTGTTAGCTGCGGGAAACGGAAGCCGGTGAGAATCCGGCGCAGACGCGCTACTGTAAGCGGGATGCCAATCGAGGTTCGTCACTGAGCACGACGCTGCTTGGGAAGACGAAGCACACGAGAAGCCCGCAAGCCAGGAGACGCCCCGCAGCGAGATCCGTGTCAGCCTCGCGAAATGGGCTTCGAACGGCATCCGTTGCGCTGGCGTTCTTGTCTGCCGCCGCACGGAGCTTGCCTTTCGTCGACATCTGCCCGTGAGGCCAGGTGCCTATTGTTTCCCCGCGAATTGGGAAACCGAAAGGAAGACAACATGTTGACCCACACGCTGGGATTTCCGCGCGTCGGATTGCGTCGCGAGCTGAAAAAAACGCTCGAGTCGTATTGGAAGGGAGAAGTCAAGGAATCGATCCTGTTGGCGTGTGCCCGCAACTTACGGCTCCGCCACTGGGAACTGCAAAAGAAGCAGGGCATCGATCTGATTCCGGTCAATGACTTCTCATTGTACGACCACGTGCTGGATACGACCGTCATGCTCGGCGCCGTGCCCGAGCGATTCGGGAGCCATCACGAGCACGTTGATCTGGCAACTTACTTTCGCATGGCGCGCGGTGAAGGTTCGATCGCCGCACTGGAAATGAGCAAATGGTTCGACACCAACTACCACTACCTCGTGCCGGAATTCTCTCCCAAGCAACGCTTTCGAGTTTCGTCGACGAAGCTGATCGACGAAGTGCGTGAGGCCGTGGGGCTGGGCATCCGTCCCAAGCCCGTGCTTCTCGGACCGGTCACATACTTGAAACTTGGCAAGTCTACGGTCGAGGGATTCGACCGCTTCGAGCACCTCGACGCGATCCTGTCCGTCTACGAAACCGTACTTCGCGAGTTGCAGGGAGCTATCGAGTGGCTGCAGATCGACGAACCCGCGCTGGTTCTCGATCTCACCGACGGCGAGAAGGCCGCCTACCGACACGCCTTTGAACGACTGAACAAAGCGGCAGGCACAACCAAGATCATTCTGGCCACCTATTTCGAGTCGCTGCGCGAGAACGCCGCATTGGCTGCCTCGCTCGCAACGGCTGCGGTGCACGTTGACCTGGTGCGCGGCCCCGAACAAATAAGCCAAATCGCGCCTCGTCTCGGCGCCAGTCAAAAATTGTCACTGGGCCTGGTCGATGGGCGCAATATCTGGCGAGTCGATGCCGACGCGGCGTGGTCCGCCATCGAAGCCGCCAAGATCGCCTTGGGTTCCGAGCGCCTCATGCTCGGGACGTCGTGTTCGCTGCTGCATGTTCCGACCGATCTCGATGCCGAGGAGGGGCTCGACCCCGAAGTTCGATCTTGGATGTCGTTCGCCAAGCAGAAATGCGAGGAGCTGCGTCTGTTGGCAGATGTCGCCGACGGGCGGAAGGCCCTGGCCGCGCTCGACGAGAACCGGGCGATTCAGCAGGCACGTCGATCGAGTCTGCGCGCAGTGAACCCGGCAGTGCGCGCACGCCTCGAAAGTATTACGGACCAGATGAGCGCCAGGAAGACGACTCATGCCGAGCGTAAACGCTTGCAACAAGAGCGGCTTCACCTTCCGCTGTTGCCGACGACGACGATCGGCTCGTTTCCACAGACGGCTGAGGTCCGCAAAGCGCGTCTCGAATTCAAGCGCGGGCAAATGGATCGCCAGGCGTACGTCCAGGCAATGGAGTCGTTCATTCGAGACTCGGTCGAACATCAGCACGCGCTGGGGCTCGACGTGCTCGTGCATGGCGAAGCCGAACGCAACGACATGGTCGAGTATTTCGGCGAGCAACTCGACGGCTTCTGCTTCACGCAGAACGGCTGGGTCCAGAGCTATGGAAGCCGCTGCGTGAAGCCGCCGATCATTTTCGGCGACGTATCGCGGCCCAAGCCGATGACGGTCGAGTGGGCCAAGTATGCACAGTCCCTCACCGACAAGCCGATGAAAGGCATGCTCACCGGCCCTGTGACGATCCTATGCTGGAGTTTTGTGCGAGACGACCAACCACGCAGCGATACGTGCAAGCAGATCGCGCTGGCGATTCGCGACGAAGTGCAGGACCTGGAGCAGGCCGGCATTGCCATTATTCAGGTCGATGAAGCCGCGCTGCGCGAAGGCCTACCGCTGCGGCGAGCGGATTGGAACGAGTACCTGGAATGGGCGGTCTATTGCTTTCGGCTGAGCACCAGCGGCATCCGCGACGAGACGCAGTTGCACACGCACATGTGCTACAGCGAGTTCAACGACATCGTCCAGTGGATCGCGAAGATGGATGCCGACGTCGTCAGCATCGAAGCCAGCCGCAGTAAGATGGAACTGCTCAAGGCGTTTCGACAGTTTGATTATCCCAACGATATTGGCCCGGGCATTTACGACATCCACAGCCCGCGCGTGCCAAGCACCGGCGAAATGACGGAACTTCTGCAGCAGGCTTTGGACGTGATCCCGGACGAGCGGCTATGGGTGAACCCCGATTGCGGCCTGAAAACGCGCGGCTGGCCGGAGGTTCTCGAATCGCTGCGTAACATGGTGGACGCAGCCCAGGCACAGCGCGAGGTCGTTACGGCCTGAACCGCGCGGCCCTGGTCGGTGGAACTGGCCGGAAAGTTGAGCCCATTTCAACTTTTGGAACGGAAGCATGACTCCCGAATCGAACTGCTGGCTGCGAAGGCTCGGATTCTATGTGTGGTACGTGCCTGGAATTTCGCGAGCCTGGCGACTGGATTTTGCCAGCCGCGATCATTTGCTTGTGACCGACGTTGGAGGCTACGACCTGCCCGGCACGGGCGGACCCTATGCGAGCATTCTGGTTTTGTCGACGGGCGCGGCGACCGAATTGCACTCATGCTTGAACGGCACAATCGAATTGGTCGATTGGGTTGAAAGGACAATTCAGCTTTACATTCCGCGATCAAGACAAGTCGATCGCGCGATGGACACGATGCGCTCATTTCGGCGAGCGGAGGAGCGGCGGTCGCAGTTGCGATGGCTTCTTTCCCGTCGCTGATCCGGCTCGCGAGGCATTCGTGAAGTCACGCGACTCCGCATTTGCCGCTACCTCCTGCGCCCCGGCGCAAGATCGGCCAGATTGTAGCGGCGAATCTTGCGGTCGAGTGTCGAGCGCTCGATGCCGAGCAAGCTGGCAGTCTGGCTCTTGTTCCAGCCGGTGGCCTGGAGCGTTGCCAGGATATGCCGGCGCTCCATCTCTTCCAACGATAAAGCCTGGAACTCGACGGTCTGCGCCGCCGGGTCGACTTCGCCGGCCGGCAGCTTCGAGAGCATCAGGTTTTCCTGGTCGATCAACTCGCCGCGGGCCAGCACGACGGCCCGCTCGATGACGTTCTTCAGCTCGCGCACATTTCCCGGCCAGCGATATCGCGACAACTGCTCCATCGCCCCGGGCGTGAAGCCGCGAATGCGGCGGCCGGTTTCGTGCGTGAACTTGCGGAGAAAGTAGCGGGCCAGCTCGGCAATATCGTCGGGCCGCTCGCGCAGCGGCGGCACCACGATCTCGAGCACGTGCAGCCGGAAGTACAAATCGCGGCGAAACAGCCCGTCGCCGACGGCCTTTTCCAGATCGCGGTTGGTGGCGGCGATTACTCGCACGTCCACCTTCACCGGCTCGGTGCCGCCGACGCGCTCGAACGGATGGCCTTCGAGCACCCGCAAG
>DASXEJ010000292.1 GCA_036490175.1 Pirellulales bacterium
ATACGGTTGCTCTTCTGGCCAATTTGCCTCATAGAAGTATTGGAGCGCGCCGTTATCGATCACCCCTTGGGCCGCGTAGATCGTCGCGACAACCTGAAACGGCCGCGGCAGGCCAGCTATCTTTTCGCCCTGTTCTCGATAAGCTTCAAAAGCACGCTTAGACGCGATATCGAGCACTTCTTGCAAGTGAGGATTCAGCACCGGCGCCGCACCGAGTTGGATGGCATATGGCCGCGCATATTTGACGCAAATGAAGTACCCCCGGCAGGATTCGGACCTGCGACCTACGGTTTAGGAAACCGTTGCTCTATCCCCTGAGCTACGGGGGCTAAGTGCCGTAAATCACGGCATTATATTGACGCATCGCCGCTCGCCGGCTACTCTGCTGACACCCAATTTGACACCAGATACGGGTTTTTGAGCAAGATAGCGCCATGCCCCAGAGTACCGCGAAAGCCAAGTCCAGCAAGCCCGCTAAGCCATACGCTGAATTCCCACTTTTTGCGCACGCCACCAAGCGATGGGCAAAGAAAATTCGTGGCAAACTCCACTACTTCGGAGCATGGGACAATCCCGATGCTGCGCTCGACAAATACCTGCGAGAAAAGGACGATTTGCACGCAGGCCGAAAGCCGAGGCAAACAGCAGATTCGCTCACTGTCGACGCGCTGGCCAACCTTTTTCTCACTAACAAACGACACCTTGTCGACACTGGCGAGATCAAGGCAAGGACGTTCGCTGAGTATCTAAAAACCTGCGAGGTAGTCGTCGAGCGTTTTGGTCGCGGCAGGATCGTCGTTGACCTCCAACCGGATGACTTCGAGAGCCTTCGCAAGGCACTTGCCCGAGTGAATGGACCGGTGCGGCTCGGCAATGAGATTCAGCGCGTCCGAGGGATGTTCAAGTACGCGTTCGAACAAGGGCTTATTGAGCGCCCGATCCGGTACGGGCAAGCATTCCAGAAGCCAAGCCGACGAATTGTGCGTCAGGCTCGTGTCGATGCCGGCCCAAAATTGTTCGCCGCCGACGATATCCGAAGGATCATAGCCACCGCAAGCGCGCCCCTAAAGGCGATGGTGCTACTGGGCATCAATTGCGGATTTGGAAACACCGACGTTGCCGCATTGCCGCATTCGGCTGTCGAACTTGAACACGGATGGGTGAACTTCCCCCGCCCGAAGACGGCGATCCAGCGTCGAGCGCCATTATGGTCAGAAACAGTGGAGGCTCTGCGAACGGCCATCGCTGAACGACCGGCGCATGGTTGCGACGACGATGCCAAACTCGTTTTCATCACTAAGCACGGCAACCGGTGGGTTCGTTTCAATTACGTTGACGGCAATAAAGAGGCTGCGATCAAGGCCAAGGCGGTGCATATCGACGCGGTCGGCCTCGAGGTCAAAAAGGTGCTGACCTCGCTTAACCTGAATCGCCTCGGCCTCGGCTTTTACGCATTGCGGCACACCTTCCAAACAATTGGCGAAGGCGCCCACGATCCTGCGGCCGTTCAGTTCATCATGGGGCACGCACCAGCGAACTCCGACATGGCTGATGTGTACCGAGAGGCGATGGGCGACGAGCGGTTGAAGCGCGTGACCGATCATGTGCACGACTGGCTTTTCCCTAAGCCAAAGAAGTCGAAAAAATCGCCGACTGCCGGCAAGCGTTCGCGAAAGTCGCCCAAAAAGGTCAATGCAAGGTGAGGAGCCGATGATTTTGGCCGCTGGCCTGCTCATCCACAGTATATTCTGGCCCAGCGAGTCATGGTGCGCTGGAAGAAAGCTGCCCAAACGCCGCGACGAGTGCTGGTTCAGAGATCTGAACGCGTTGTCGTTCCGGCTCGCGAGCTGCATCCCCGACGGGCGGCCGTCGAGGACTTCTTTCGCGTGGCAAAAGCCACGGCAACGGTTACGCGCTGCTTGATGAAGCATGCCGATTGCTTCGATCGTCTGTTGCTGGCCTATCTTCTCTTCAACCGCCTGGACGGCGTGTGCCAGCGTGACTTCCGCCCGCGGCTTGGTGCTCGACCAATGAATGCCAAATGCAGCGCCTTCATTTCGGACGAAGGATGTCCGGCCGAATCCAAGTTCCACCGGCCCTAGCCCTTGCCGCGTGATCGATCTGGCCCAATCCGCGCCTCGTTGGGAATGAATCAAGCTGGCTAGCTTATTGACGCTATGCCTAGCCGGAGTAGAATCACGGGTCCTCGGCGTGATGCTAATAAGGCCGATCCCGAGGGGGCCTTGAGCCCCTGCGTGCGGCGAAAAGCGATCGACTCAACCGTGTTTAACGTGCGAGTCAAAGTTCACGAGCCCCGCCCGAATTCCCGTCTCGATGTCTCGCCGCAATCGCGGACCTCGGCCGGGTGCTGGTGAACCCTGACGAGCGACTGGTCCCTGGGGCCTGTCGTAGGGTTCATCTGCACCGTCCTTTGAGGTTGCTATTCCGCCGTCCAGCTCGGCTACTGTTGCCCAGCGCCGTTATCGTGCGCTAGGGCCGCTTGCGCCGCGCGTTGCCGGCCGTTAGCTCATTTGCGCCATGTCCGATTGCCGCAGCGCCTATTTATCGCCTCCGCAAGTGGCGAAATGCCTTGGCGTCTCGCCAGACAAAATCTTGGCCTGGGTCCGTACGGGTGAGTTGCGCGCGGTCAACGTCGCCACTCGACGCACTGGAAGGCCACGCTACCGAATCGGGCCCGCCGAGTTGGCAGACTTTCTTAAACGGCGCGAAGTTTCCGTTCAGGTGAATGCGCCGAGCCGGCGACCGCCGCTACAAAATGTCACGAGATTCTTCTAGGCGTGGAGTCTGTGATGGGTGTGACACCAGCTAAATCGAAAAAAACCAAACAGGCGAAAAAACGGTCTACTCGGGCCCGTGCCAGCGCTGCCGAGCGGGCGCGCAAAGCGATGCCCAGCGCGGGCGTTATCACGGGCCCAACTCTGCTCGCAGAAAGTGCAGCCAATCACTCAGGCAATCCGAGCTTTATGTGGCGACTGAACGATCCTATTGTGCAGACATACGCACGCCTGGGCAAAGTGTTGGCTGAATCGTCGGACCTTTTTCGAAATGCTGGTCCGGCCGGCGGTCTGATTCTGATCGGCTCGGGTCGTCCTACGCAAATCATCGACGCCGGTAGCTTAAGTCCCGCCGTCATCGAGCGCTGCTCGGTTGTTTTTGTGGGTGAGCGCAAAGCCAAGTGCGACCTGATTCCTATAAGGCATCTGAGTGGAATGCTCGGCACGGACGCCTTTCTCAATAACTTCCGGCCCCTCGATCGATTCGTGCGAATGCCCATGTACTTGCCGGATTGGTCACTGTCGCGGCCGGGCTACAACGACGGCGGCCCTGGCCACCGCATGTATTACGACGGCGTGGAGGCGAAAGTTAGCGAGGAAATTGCGGGGATCACCGCCTTCCTTGACGTCATGGCCTTCGCTTCGAATGCGGATCGCACCAATGCTGTCGCCGCTGCGCTCACGGTGATGCTTCGCAACCATTTTCTGGGGGCGAAGCCGGTATTGGCCGTGACCGCGACAAAGAGCCACGGCGGCAAAGATACGATCATCGCATTTGCGCGTGGCGAAACTCCGCATTCGCCAATTTCGTACCAATCGACTGATTGGGCGCTAGAGCGAGCGATTGTCGGCGCGTTTGGGCATGATCCGGATCTCGGCATGCTCGTGATCGATAACGCTCGCCGTGGGAATAACGGACCGATCCAATCCGCCATTCTCGAACGTCTGGCAACCGATGCCAAACCTCTTTTATACAGCACGGGCCGGTTTAGACCGGAGCGGCGGGTAAATGATTTTGTCATCGCGATGTCAACTAATGAGGGCTCGATCAGCGAAGACCTGATGAACCGGGCCCTGCCGATTCATCTCGCCCCAATCGGCGATGTTGCGGATCGGCAGTCGCCGATCGGCAATCCAAAGCTTGAATATCTGCCAAAGCACGCGAACCAAATCGCCGCTGAATTGCGCGGCATGATCGAGCGTTGGAAAGTGGCCGGGCAGCCACTCGATACCGGCGCCCGTCATCCCTTCACGGCATGGGCCGGTGTAGTCGGCGGAATCCTCAAGGCCAACGGGTTCACGGACTTTTTGGGCAACTACGCGGTCCGTCGGACTTCCGACGACCCCGTCCGTGTGCGGCTTGCCTTGCTTGGAGCGGAACGGCCGGACCAATGGCTCACCGCGACTGAATGGGCAACAGTGGCAGTTGACCAGGGCGTGAAAGACATTGTTCCAGTTGGTGATCGGACCACGCTGGTCGCGCAGGCGCGCGGGATGGGTGTCGTCCTTTCGCGCCACCAGGACGAGAAATTCGTGCATGAAGGGGAACACGAACGCTTGGCCCTGCGACTTACGAAGGCCAGAACTCGGGACAAAGGTGAGCCTGCGGTCAGGTACCGCTTCGCTGTGGAAGAGCGTGCCGACATTGGGCAGAGCGCCCAATGAAAGAACACGCAACTTCGTGAGTTTGTTCTCGATCGTTAGCGAGCCGCGGCTGACAAGGCTGAAAAATGGGGCGCCAAGTGGGAGCATTGTTAATCGCCCAAGCACGACGCATGGGCACAACGTTGACCTGAATGCTCCGCCCTGGCAGGCCTCGCTCACTTGGAAGACTGAGCGAGCCGGCCGTGGCGGAAATGAATTAGGAAGGGTTTTTGCGAATGGCCAAATTCACACCAATCCAGTGGACTGACAGCAGCGTCAACCCGACTATGGGCTGCGATGGCTGCGAACTCTGGAACACGAAAACCGACGTCCGGCGGTGCTACGCGGGCGTAATCACGTCGCGATTTGGGAAAACTAATCCTGGGCTCGCCAACGACTTCGACGTTGTTGAACTGGCGCCTGGTCGCATGGCTGAAGCGGCTGGTTGGAATGACCTTCGCGGCACTCAGCGGGCGGGCGCAGGCGACAAGGCGAAGCCGTGGCTTGATCATCTGCCGAGGCTGATCTTCGTCTCAGACATGGCCGACGCGCTTTCTGTGGCGGTGCCGTTCGATTATCTGCGGGACGAGATCATCGTCAACGTGGCCAGCGAATTGGGCCGGCGGCATCATTGGCAGTGGCTGACGAAGCAGCCCCAGCGGATGGCTGAGTTCTCTGCGTGGCTTGAGCAACAGGGAATCCAATGGCCTGCGAATTTGTGGGTCGGCACGAGCATCACCACGCAGGCTACGACCAGTCGCATCCGGCGTCTGCTTAACGTGGGTAATCACAACACGATCCGATTCTTGTCGGTCGAGCCGCAAGAGCAGGCAATCGATTTGTCTGCGTACATTGGCAACCTGGACTGGATCATCCAAGGCGGCGAATCGGGCCCAAAATCGCACACATTCGATTTGGGATGGGCACGTGACATTCGTGATCGCTGCCGCACGCTTGGCGTTCCCTATTTTCTCAAGCAGCTCGGCCGGCGCGTCAGTGACGGGGGCCAACCAGTCAAGTTCAAGGACGCCAGCGGTGGCGATTGGAGCGAATGGCCAGCGGATCTGCGCGTGCGGCTCATGCCGATTGACGCGTCGGGGCAGAAGCGCCGATTGAGCCCACTCGCTGGTGCCGCAGAGGGCTTGTAGAGGACGCGATCCGGCCTTCGGCGTATTGGCGCCCACGCCAGACGCCGAGGGCCGGACCAGGAAGCTGCGGACAGCGATAGACGCATTTACCACGTCACGAAGGAACCCGTTGGTTCAGGAGAATCAAATGCCGACCGAAGCAGATCAATCCTCGAAACTGCCATCGCGCGAGCCGGGCGCGATCTGGAAGTGGCAAATGCTCCGCGAAAGGTATCGCGCTGGCTGCTTGGAGGCTCTCGTCGGCAAAATCAAATATGTCGGCAATAACAGTTTCGAGGTCGTGCGGATGCTGCCCGAGGTTACGTCCGAGGGTAACTTCCTGCTGCCGCCGCCCCAGATCATCGAAGAGTCTAAAGCCGTTTTCCGACGGGCCATCAAACACAAGGCTACTTCGCTACTGCTCTGGAATGCAAAACTCGAGCGGCGCCGATCAGAACTCAAGAATGCATGTCAGCACTTCGTAGATAAGACATACGTCGTGCCGCGAGCGGCTGCCGGCGTGCGAATTGAGATCCCCAGGCCCAAAGCCACCAAGAAAAAAGGCTGGAAAAAACTAGCGCACGAGCTTCACAACGCGGTCGATCGGCTGCGTGCTTTAATCGTTGCACTCGATGGGATTGGCAAACCGCGCGCGACGGCGCTAGCAGCCGCGATCCGGGGAACTACAACCGCTCTCGCGCAGGACTACGACGACGATTTCAAGATTTTGAACCCGGACAGAGCCCGAGTTGCTAAGTCAAGTGATTGAGGTTACTGCTGATCGCCTGCGACGATCGCAGCATACGGCTCTTAAGAAAGGTAGGCACTAAAAACGGGAAAACCGAAACGTCCACAGCAAAAGCGAACCGAAGGTTGGCGCAAGCCACCGAATGCAGTGGTTGTGAGCAGGCCTTCGAAATGGGGCAATCCATTTCGCATCGACAAGCGTCATGATCGAGCCGAGGTTGTACGGCTCTTCCGCAAATGGCTATCCGGCAAAAAACAAGAAGCAACGAAGATGCGCAGCGAGCTCGAGGAACTCCGCGGCAAGGATCTGCTTTGTTTGTGCCCAGAAGGCGAGCCATGCCACGGCGACGTGCTGCTGGAACTGGCGAATAAGTAATTTGCGGCAAGGGAACCGACTCTCAATAACCGCGCCCTCGCCCATTGTCCGATCTTTCGGACGTGGGCGGCGGGCGCGATCAAACCGTCATTGAGCGCGCTACGCGCCCGTTCTACGCGATCCTAGAGTCCCAGGACTCCGCCGCGCGCGCTACAACGCCATTGGCCGCGCTCGATACGGGCCGCCGCCGCTATCGCTTGTGCTCGACGCTCAACGGCCGCGCGCCGATCGACCTATCGCATCTTGGCAGGGTCGCCGGCACCGCCGTCGGCAATCCTAAGGAAAGCCCTTCGCTCGGCAATGCCCGCGTGCTGACGAGGGCTTTGTCCGTAGTCGTGCATCGCCAGCAAGGAGTCAAAATGCCAGATCGACTGCGGAGGCTGCGTTCCACTAAACACACCGCGCGCCGTGTCCACCTTGCGCCAAGGGCGGCAGCGGATCGCTGGACGTGATCTGGAAGGGAGCGTGCGGGGCGGGTTCGTAGAGTCCGGCACCCGCCGGCACTTCGACCATGCGGACTGATCCGCAACGTCGAATGGCCGGCCTATTCAGGCACGTAAGCCCGGCGTTTCCCGAGAGCTGCACGACCGGGGTTGCGCAAATCGCCTAGATTCTGTCGCGATCCAGGCCCGGGCACCATTTGGTGGTCGCTCGGTCGCTCATATTCAACTGATCCACCATTTGGCGCTCATGATCTGCATCGGGGCGTTCAATTACCTGTAATTGGCCTCGCAGTCGTCTTAACAGCAAGTTGGTAGTTTGGGCCTTGGCAAGGATAATTCTCCTGCCGTCGCACACTGCACTCTGGAACAGCGGCCGCTCCGGCGCTGTAGCTTGCTTCGCTTGCCGCCCCATCAAAGAGACGCCCGCCATGAGAATGGAAGCTTATCCGCATACGCTGGAATCGCTCACGGGCGATCACATCGTGCTGGCCGATTTGGTTCATGAACTCCACAGTTTGCGCCGCCTAGACGTCTTCAGGTGGATCGCAGGCCTCTCGGCAGTCATCAGCCGCAGGAATGGGATGGAGCTCCAGAATCAGCGACAAATGGCGTCACAGCTATTGAAGGCCGAGTATTGGTCCAAACTCGAGCCAGCATTGTTTCAACGCGAAAAGGGTGAACCTGGAGGCGTGCTTTTTCATCGCCGTGGCCTCTTGTTCGTCCTCCAAATTGCATTGCTTGCATGCAATGATGACGCCGAGCCACTAGCCGAAGACGAGCTTAGGCATGTTTTTGCTCGAGCATGTCTCATGGCCAATGACCTGCTGAAACAAGTCGAAATGGTGCAAACGCCGGAGATCCCTGAAACGGACCAGGAACACTGGCTTATTACGATCTTAATTTCGTTTATCGAGCCGTACCTTGGTCATGAGGTGATCGGACGGGCTAAGCTGCTGTGGCTCACCATTCCCTCCGAAGATCGCATCAAGGCGATGGCCAAAACACTCGGCATTGCGAGCTTCGACGAAATCATGCGCAACAATTACGGAATCACATTGTCGGAGTTTTTCGTTTTCGGATTGTTGCTTTACTTTCACTATCTACAGCCCGCCGTTCAGCCTCAGCCAAGCGCTTTGGTTTTTGACCGCGCGGTCATTACCTCCCTCTTCGAGCAAAGTGACCTCGATGCCGCATTTAAGCTGCTTGCATGTACTCCGGATGAAATGGCGGTCCGGCTACTTGGCACACCGCGGCAGTCTTGGTCCACGGATTATGCCCCGATGCTCGGAACGCCACTGTTGGAAGTCGAGAAGGGCAAATTTGTCTGTCCCGATCTTCAGATGTACCGCGACGTTTTCGTGCACGGCATCCACTCGCTGTTCTCGAAAGCAATCGGCCGACCATTCAAACAGCTATTCGGCTATATTTTTGAGCGCTTCGTCGAGATCATACTCGGGCAGTTTACTGTATCCGAGGGGCCGCTGGCACGAACATTCTATTGCCGGGTCGTCTTTGTCAATTCCAAGCACGAGCAGGTATGCGATGGCTTGCTCCACTGGACAAGTCTAGCGGTGTTGATGGAGTACAAGGCAGGATCGCTCACGAGTAGGCAGCGATTCGCACTTCGCCAAGCAGAAACAATGCAAGCCGTTGACGATCTTCTTGCCCGGCTTGGTGAAGGCAGGAAGGGCATAGGACAGCTTGCAAACAGCATGCGCCGCATCACGAATGGGGAGCCGATTCGTTGCGGCCCAGATCACATCGATCTATCGAGCTGCCGCGTGATGTACCCGGCGCTCGTTCTTTACGACGAAGCTCTCGGCAACCACGCCATTCGCGAGTATTTGAGCTCGAAGCTAACCGCCGAGCTCGAAAAGACGAATACCAGCCGAGAGCGTATTGGGCGGCTGCTGATCTTCACGATTCGTGAGCTGGAATTGTTCGAGGAACTTGCGCAAACCATGGGTGCAGAAAACCTCATGCGGGATTATGTGGCATACGTCGAGAACAATCCAAGCTCGCCGTACAGCGCTTTTAATGCATTTGCACTTGGACCTTGCAAGCACAAACTCAATAACGACGGCTTTATTCAGAAAGCCGAGATCGCCGTCCTCCGAGAAATCGAGCAGGAAATACAGCGGCGCAAACTGCCTGGGGACGTGGGAGCTGCGTCATGCTAATTCCAGGCGGCCGTGGCCGCTCGGCCCATTTTCCTACCAGTGTCATCGGGCGATTCAAATGCCGCCATGGCCGGGCGGAATTGGGCAGCCGGGGTTGTAGGGACTAAAACTTCGTTAAACATGTTACTCTTGGCAAGGGTCGGCTGCACCAGGCCGCGGTGGGGAACCACCTTTTTTGC
>DASXEJ010000293.1 GCA_036490175.1 Pirellulales bacterium
TCGAACTACCGCCTGTTTGTCGAGGGTGGCGAACTGCACATTATCAGCGCGGGCCTGCACCTCAGCGGGACAGATCCGTTCGCCCTTTTGGCTCAGTTGCAGCAGCTACCTGACCGCCCGCTGGACGCCAGTCATGCATTCTATCTGGGCTATGAATTGGCCAAGGCCCGCACGGCGCTGACGCTCGGCAAGGACTACCGCCAGGACCAGGCTCTTGATTGGGGATTCTTGACCGTCACAGAGCAGAGCCATCAAGGGAGACGCCGCTCGCAGGGAACGTCCGCCGCCGGCGAACCAGACGCTGCGGCGGAATAGACTTCCAGGCTTGGCTCGGCCGCCAATGCCCGTCGGCTCCTTCGTAATGGGGCAGTCTGAGATGCGGGATTGCGCCCTTGATGCGGCGATGCTTTTTGCTGACGCAATCAGGATAGTTCGTCAGCCGGTTTTCTAACGGTCCCAGCGTTTCGCGATTCCAATCATTCCACCAATGAAGGCGCCCGCTATTGAACCGATCAGGACTTTAGTTGGTCCCGAATCGCCAGGACCGCTTGCCGCCACTCCGCCAGATAGAAGTTGACCAAATGTCGCCCCGGCAAGCGTCAACACGATAATGCAGAAAATCCGCCACATCCCACCATGATACCCGGCCGGAGGCGTAATCGATCAAGCCTTCGTTTACTGGCCGCCCCAATAACTAGCCAAACGATTGCCGGGGCCTTAGCGATGATTATGCGACCCACCGCGGCCTCCGAGCTGTACGCGAGCAAATAGCACTTCGGGTCGAAAGCCTCCTCAACAAAAAAGGCACCCTTAATGCCAGGGGATGCCCGGATTACAATCCGCAAACCCGCAACGCGCACAATTAGACCGAAAGTGTCTAATCAGGGTTACAAAGCGGCGAAAACGGATTTCAGACTGTCCAACGACCGGCTCCTTCAGCGGCCGATGATAACCGGCTATGCTAAGCGTCGTGCATGGTGATTTTCGCCAACAGTTATTAGCTAAGCAGCGTTTTAGGGGCGAGGCCGCAGGCCCCAGCGATGATTCTCGAAGGCATAGTCACAACGATCAACGTCGACGGCTCGGTTAATATCTCGCCGATGGGCCCAATCGTTGAACCGGATATGACACAGCTGACGCTGCGCCCTTACGAGACTTCGGCCACGTTGCAGAATCTGCTCCGTACCAAACAAGGCGTATTCCATGTCACCGACGATGTCGAGCTACTGGCCCGGGCTGCGGTCGATCGTCTCGAAGTTATGCCGCCGCTCGTGCGCGCTGCCAAGATAGATGGTTGGATCCTGGCCGATGCTTGTCGATGGTATGCCTTCGAAGTGCGCGAGGTAGACACGGGCGAGCCGCGCGCCCGGCTCCAGGCGGCCGTGCTCGACCGCGGGCGCATCCGCGACTTTTTTGGCCTCAATCGCGCGAAGCATGCCGTGGTCGAGGCTGCCATCCTGGCGACCCGCCTCGGCTTTCTGCCGATCGACGAGGTTCGCGGCGAGATGCGCCGGTTGGCGGTTTTGGTCGAGAAGACCGGCGGGCCGGCCGAGCACCGCGCGTTTCGCTTCCTCGGCGATTTTATTCAAGCCGAGGCATCCTCGTCTGCTGCCGGGGTGACGGATCACGGATCCGGGCCGACGGCTTCCGGCATCGAATCCACTCCCTGAAGGAACCCCATGTCGCGCCGTGTGGTCGAGGTGACAACCGGTAGCCGCTTGCACTTTGGGCTGATGTCTTTCGGCCGTTCCGACGTGCGCCAATTCGGCGGCGTCGGGGTGATGATCGACACGCCCGCGGTCAAGCTGCGCCTCTCGGCGGCCGCCGACCTGCAGGTGACAGGGCCTTCGGCCGCGCAGACTCTGCGCTATGTGGAATCCGTGGCCCAGGCGGAATGGTTTGGCCGCCGCCCGCGATGCCATATCGAAGTATTATCCATGCCGACTCCGCACGTCGGACTCGGCAGCGGAACGCAATTGGCGCTGGCTGTCGTTGCAGGGCTCAATGCCTTGTACGACCGCACGCCGCTCACGGCCGAGCAATTGGCCGGCACGGTCGCACGCGGCCGGCGGTCGGCCGTTGGGCTGTACGGTTTTTTGCAGGGAGGGCTGATCTTCGAGGCCGGAAAGCTGGCGGAGGACGAGATTTCGCCCTTGGTCAGCCGCGTGCCCATTCCCGAGCCGTGGCGCTTCTTGCTCGTCCGGCCCACCGATGGTGAGGGACTATCGGGCGATGCCGAGCGGGTGGCCTTCGATCGCGTTCCCCCTGTGCCGGCCGATGCCACGGCTCGTATGTGTCATGAGGCAGCGGAAGTGCTGGTGCCGGCCGCGACGTCGGCAGACTTCCAGCGGTTTAGCGAGTCGCTGTCCCGATTTGGTCGCGAGGCGGGGAGCTGTTTTGCCCCCCTGCAGGGAGGAATCTACGCCTCGGGCCGAATCAGTCAGGTCGCCGACGCCTTGGCCGCGCTGGGCATCGTCGGCGTCGGGCAATCTTCGTGGGGCCCCACGGTATTTGCCATGCTGCCAAACCAGCAGGCGGCCGAAAATGCGCTGCGGCAGTTCGCCGGCAGCGAGGCGGCCCGTGCCGCCGACTGTTTGATCGCGCGCCCAATGAATCGCCCAGCGCACATCGAGGTTCGATCGGAGTAGCCGCGCGACGGCGCCGTCCATATTTCCTGGCTTTTTCGTCATGTCGCGGATACACTGAAAAGCGGGGAGGGACGCGGCAGCGCGACCTCGCGGTTGCGCGTCGCACGCATCTCTCAGGCGTGGTGGGGACGGGCACTCATCTATTCGTTCTTGTCGTTCCCGCTTCGTTAGGGCACGGTTCGCCGTCAGGGGGACTTCTAGCGCGCAGGACAACCTTCAGCCGTGGCTGAAGTTGGTACAGACTCGTTGCCGCGTTTTATCGCGGTGCGTGTCGGCAAGAGGCATCGTGAAACGACGTCCTGGTTTGTGTCACACAGCCGGAGGGTCGACGGATGTCCGTTACGTTTCATTGCCCGAACGGGCACCTGCTCAAGGTCAAGGACAAGTACGCGGGTCAAACGGGCCTGTGTCCGAAGTGCCAGGCCCGCGTGCTGGTGCCGAAACTTCCGGAACCACTTTCGGACGACGCAATCGCCGATTTGCTTGGCCCGCCGGTGGTCGACGATCGGCCCGTTCATCAAGAACCCACGTCAAGCGACATGGCCGGCAGTTCGGGCTCGAGCTTGATCTCGGCCAACATGGCGGCCCGCGACACCAAGGTCTGCCCCAAGTGCAAACGGGAAGTCCGGGTTTGCTACACGCTTTGTCCGCATTGCCAGACGTATTTCTCGGACGTGAGAGAAATCAGCCGGCGTCTTTCGCATTGAGAGATTGAATTGCGGTGCGATGTGACGTGCGCGCCTCGTGGTTTCACCACAGCAGCCGACCGCCATCAATGACCAGCATCGCCCCGGTCATGTAGCTCGAAGCGTCGCTGGCCAGATAGAGCGCGAGTGCGCCTATTTCGCGCGGTTCGCCCAGCCGGCCCATGGGAATCGTTGCCTCGATATCCGTGCGCAACTCCGGGCGCTCGTTGAACCAACGCCGATTGGCGTCGGTGAGAAACGTGCCGGGCGCGATGGCGTTTACCGTCACGCCGGAGGCGGCCCAATCAGCGGCCACACTTTTGGTGAACATGGCGAGCGCCGCCTTGGTCGTCTCGTAGGTACGGCCGCGCATTTGTTTACCGGCCACTAGCGCCGAAATGGACGAGACATTGATCACGCGGCCTTGTCTGCGCGGCAACATCGCGCCGCCGATAAGCTTGGTACAGAGGAATGCCTGCGTCAGGTTCAAGTCCACAATCCGCTGCCAATCGGCCAGCGGCAACTCTTCGGTGGGGAGATTGATCCGCCGCCCGCCGACATTGTTGACCAGGATATCGATCGGACCGTGTTCGGCGAGCGCCCGGTGGCACATCGCCTCGGCCGCGGCCGGCTCGGCCAGATCGGCGGGCAAGAGCGAGATTCGCGCGGTGCAGGTTTGGGCAAGATCCTGTCTGGCCGTCTCCAATTGATCGGCGTCACGGCCCACCAGGATCAAATCCGCACCCGCCTCGCCGAGGGCGCGCGCGATTTCCAACCCCAGCCCGCGGCTACCACCGGTGACCAGGGCGCGACGACCGTCGAGCTTCAAGGAATCCCAAACTGTCATGGGTTTGACCTCGGTGGCAATGCGCCGCTGTTACGCCAAGTACGACTCAGATTTCCCCCTCTTCACGCAGCATGCGCACCGTGTGCCGCAAGGCGTCGGCCGTGCGGGCGAGATCATCGTCGGTATGCACGGCCGAGGTAGGTCCGCCGGGCCAGGAGAAAATCTCGACGCCATGCAACAACATTCCCAACCGCAGCTTGACGATCAGCGAGCGGCGCGCCGGGGTCTTGAGCACGCGATAGTCGAGCTTGCCCGAGTCGATTTCGGCGGCGCGTGGGCGATGCCCCTCGGGATCGGTAAAAATATGGAACCCGGAAAACGTGCCGTAAACGATCCACGGCACTTGCTCATCGTGCAGCACGCGATTCAAAGCCTCGCGGAGCCGCGCAGCATAATCATTCGCCCGCGTGCAGGCGTCGGTCGAGGCGACAAGCTCGAGCGTGGCGATACCGGCCGCGGCCGACAGTGGCCCACCGTTGAACGTGCCGTGATGCCCGATTTTCTCCCGGTCGGCTGCTGTCGACTTGGCAAAGTCGAGCTGCTCCATGACGTCCTGGCGCCCGACGATCGCCCCGCCCGGCAGTCCGCCGGCCAAGATTTTCGCCAGCGTCGTTAGATCCGGCTTGATCTTGTAGCACGCCTGGGCGCCGCCGGGCGAACAGCGAAATCCCGAGATGACTTCGTCGAAGATCAAAAGCGCGCCGCGCGCCTGGGTCATTTCGGCCAGCGCCGCGATAAACGACGGAGCAAGCGGCACTTGTCCCCAACTGGCCCCCGTCGGCTCGACGATCACCGCGGCAATATCATCGTGGCTGGCCAAAATCTGCCGTGTTGCTTCGATATCGCCTGGCGGGGCCAACAGGACGTTCTCGGCCACTTCGGCCAAAACGCCTGGCGTGGGAGTGCCATCGAAATGCGATCCCACGCCAAACGCCATGTGGTCGTGCCAGCCGTGAAAGTGTCCGGCAAAGCGCAGGATTTTGGCCCGCTTCGTAAATGCCCGCGCCAGGCGCAGCGCCAGTAGCGTGGCCTCGGTTCCCGAATTCGTGAACCGCACCATCTCGGCCGCGGGGATAAGTTGCTGAACCAGTTCGCCCCAGCGAATCTCTAGTTCGTGGCCGGCGCCGTAGTGCGTGCCGAGCGGCAACTGCTGCGCGATAGCCTCCACGACCGTGGGATGATTATGCCCCAGCAGCAGGGCCCCATGGCCGCCCGCGTAGTCGACATACTCATTGCCATCGACGTCCCATTTGCGCGATCCGGCAGCACGCTGGACATAAATCGGATACGGTTCGAGGTAGCGACCGTCGTGAGTGACGCCGCTCGGAAAGACCTGGCGCGCGCGCTGGTAAAGTTCTGCCGAGGTCGGCGTCCGCCGGCGGTAGGCATCGACAATGGGAGAATGCGTGGGACTCATGAAAAAGTTGCCTGCGCTCAGGGTGTCCGTGTTCCAGCCGCACAGCCGACTCTGACACTGTAACGAGCCGGGACCGGGTTTGTCACGTTAACGGACGGGTTCGAGGGATCTCCAAAACTTCGTGATAATGCGTGCCTAGTGCGGCCGCGGCCTGCCGTGCATCAAAGTGTGCCACGACTCGCTGTCTGCAGGCTGTCGCATATTGGCGACGCAGCGGTTCGTTGTCGAGAAGTTTGACGATCGCCGTCGCAAGTGCCGCGGCATCGCCCGGCGGCACAAGTTCGGCAGAATCGGACGACAGAATTTCGCGTGTGCCACCCACGTCGGTAGCCACGATCGGCAAGCCCGAGGCCGCTGCTTCGAGCAGCACGCGGCCCAACGGCTCTTGCCGCGCCGGGTGAATCAGCAGAGTCAACTCATTCAACAGCTCGGGTATGTCGGACCGCAATCCGACAAAATGGCCACGGCCCACCAGCGTTCCCTCGGCAAAGCGGCTGCGCACCGCCTGCTCGTGCTCGCGGGCTTCATCCTTGTCGGAGTAGCGGCTTCCCGCGATCACAAAATGCGCATCGGGAAAACGCTCGGCAACGAGCGCCGCCGCGTGCGCCAAGACGTCGTGCCCCTTGCGCAGCACGAGTTGCCCAATCGTGCCTAGCAGGATCGCGTGCTGCGGAATCTTTAGCTCTGCCTGCAGCCAACCACGGCGAGGGCGTGGCGAGAACCGGTCGAGATCGACGCCATTGTGCAAGACAAACGTTCTCTCGACGGCGATACCCTGCGCGACGTGAAAATCCGCCGTCGCCTGCGACACCGCCAACAACCGAGACAGTCGGTTGAGATCGGCCACTGCCTGACTGCTGAGACCAATAATATCGCGTAGGTGTCCGATGCCGGGTATTCGCTCGGCCGCCATGATCGGCCCTACCAGCCGTCCCATCGACAGACTATTGGCATGCACAAGGTCCGGCTTTATCCGCGCGACAGTGGCCTGGAGCTGCTGGCGAATTTCAGCCTGTTGCAGCCGTCGTCCCTGGGGGTCGACAGTACTTAGTGGGGTAATCCGGATGCCGTGGGCGGTCAACGCCGCGGCCAACGGGCTACCGGCCGGTGCCAATGCCTGAAAGGTGAAATCGCGCTCGGCAAGTGACGGCAGCACGGCGAGCAGGGATTGCTCACCGCCGTTGAGCGTCGGGTATTCAAAGAGCAGCAGTACCCGCGGCATGATTGGACCACCCGGCGAATGCGTTGTGCACGCTGGGCTATAGCAAACCGTAGCCGGCCAATGTCGAGCGGAGCTTGGCTTCCTCGGCCGGTCCGAGAGGGGTCATAGGCAGTCGCAACTCGCCGGTATCGCGCCCCAACAACCGCATGGCGAGCTTGATCGGAATAGGATTTGTCGCCAGACCGAGCATGTCTCGGCACAGAGGGAATAGCTTCTTGTGCCACCGCTGCGCGTCGGCGATGTTGCCCGTGTCGAACGCCATGAGCAGCGCATTCATATCCTGCGGTACCACGTTGCCCACGACCGAGATCACACCGCGTCCGCCAATGGCCAAAAGCGGCAACGTCAGGCTGTCGTCGCCGCTGAGCAGCGTGAGGTTCGTCAGGGCCAGCACCTGCGAGGCTTGATCCATCGAGCCGGTCGCTTCCTTGACCATGGTGATGTTCTTCAGCTCGGCCATCCGCGCAATCGTCTCGGGCTCGATGTTCTTGCCGGTGCGCCCGGGAATGTTGTACACGCAGATCGGCAAGTCGGTCGCTTCGGCCAGCGCTTTGAAATGCTGATAAAAACCTTCTTGCGTGGGCTTGTTGTAGTAGGGAGCCACGACCAGGGAGGCATCGGCACCTGACTTGGCGGCATGGCGGGCCAATCGCAGGGCCTCGCGCGTGCTGTTCGAGCCGGTGCCGGGCATGACTTTGATCCGTCCGGCGGCGATCTGCACCGTCTCGGCAATCACGCGCTCGTGCTCATCATGCGACAACGTCGGAGACTCGCCGGTCGTACCGACGGGGCAGATGCACTTCGTGCCGGCAGCCACCTGAAAATCGATCTGCGCCCGGAACACTGGCCAATCGATCTCGCCATTCTTAAACGGCGTGGTGATGGCAACCGAAAGACCGGCGAAGGCTTCACCTTTGGTCGTCATGGAAAGCTCACGCGGTCTGGGCCGCGCTAAATGGGGGTGAATCGTGGCAACGGGCGAGGAACGAATCGCGCTCGCGCATCATAGAGCACTGGGTTTTTCATGCAAAGGGGGCGAACGGTGGAGTACGGGACGCCACGGTGCTGCCGATGTAATTCCGGCTCGAACCTTGCGGACTTCGGCGGCGAAACCGCGCCTCGAGAGGTTCTTAAGGGAGTGTAACGAGCAGCTTCATTTCCCGCACCGCCGCCTGCAGGCCAACCATCAATGCGCGGGCCACTATGCTGTGTCCGATATTCAGTTCGCCCATATGCGCCATGCGGGCTACAGGCAAGACGTTGCGATAGGTCAGGCCGTGGCCGGCGTGCAGCGTCATCCCTTGCTCGACAATCTGGCGGCCGGCTTCCACCAGCTTGGCCAGCTCCGCGGCCTGCTTGGCGCCGCTGGCCAACGCGTATTGCCCGGTGTGCAATTCCACGGCGTCCGCGCCCAGTTTTTTGGCCGCTTCGATCGCTTTGCGATCGGCGTCCAGAAACAAGCTCACCACGATGCCGGCATCACGCAAGCGCTTGATCGCCGCGCCGACCTTCGCTTCCACTCCGACGACGTCGAGTCCTCCTTCGGTGGTGACTTCTTCACGCTGTTCCGGCACCAGTGTGACCTGGTCGGGGCGTGTCTGGCAGGCAATCGCCAGCACGTCGTTGTCGCACGCCAATTCCAAGTTCAGTTTGACTGTGACGGTTTCGCGCAGGATGCGCAGATCACGGTCCTGAATATGGCGGCGATCTTCGCGCAGATGAATCGTGATGCCATCGGCCCCGCCCAGTTCGGCCGCGGCGGCCGCCCAGACGGGATCTGGTTCGTAAGTGCGGCGCGCTTGCCGGACGGTCGCTACGTGATCGATATTGACGCCGAGTTGTGCCATGCGATGCAATGCAAATTCTGTCGAGCGGGGGGCGTGTGCCGAGCTGTTGTCGGCCGTATCGCGAAGATTATAGTTGGGAGGTGCCAGGGGGCATAGGTTCGCTAAGTTCGAGTGCCGGCTGCCGTCTAGGCACCGTCAGTATTGCCCATGCGATGGCCGGCACGCCACGCAGCGACGCGGGGCAATCGTAATTACGGGGAGGTTCTGGTCGATGGATGTCGCGCGCTGGGTCACCTTGATTGCTTTGACATTGTTTCTGGTCGAGGGGTTCACGCTGAGCGTATTTCCCACACAGTTCAAAGAGTTCCTGGCACAGGCCGATCCGCGCGCTCTGCAAGCCATGGGACTTATTGAGACGGTGGCGGCGGTTAGCCTGATCGCAGGCATACTCGTGGGCTAACCGACCGCGGCGCCTTAACGACGACGGCGCCCGTCAGCAGGAGGCTTGCGGCTCGGCCACGGGCCGGAGAAAGCTTTCCAGAACGTGTGGCTGCGACACGAAGTTCAGGTGCATGCGGCTGCCAATGGCGTTGTAACGCGAGACCAAATGGCGCTGCTGACCTGCCTCGCGGGCCAACCCGTTGACCTCTGTGGTCGGCTCTAACAGCCAATTCCCGTTCAAATACCCACGTACCGCGGCGCCGGATTCGCCGAGCCAACATTTCCGGGCGAGCGTAACTACCGTGGGAGCGAGCGGCAGCGGTCGATGATTCAGGGCGGCGACCAGCGGCAAGGCTCCGACCATGGGGTGCCGATCGCCCGCCGGCGTAACCAGATGTTCGCAAAGATATGCCATGCCGCCCCCCTCGGCATAGATGCGGCGGCCGGCACAAAGATGCTCGCGCAGCGCGAAACGCATGCAGTGATTCTCGGCCAGGGCCGCGGCATGTCGTTCGGGATGTCCGCAGCCGAGGTAGACCAGGTCGGTATCGGCGGGAAGCGCCTCGTCGCGGAGCGGAGAAAAATCGACTACCGTCGCGCCGTGCAACTCCAACAGCTCGAGCACGTCGGCAAAATAACAGCGGAACGCCTCGTCGTAGGCGACGGCCACTGTCAGCTTGGAGCCGGCGGCGTACTTGCTGGGTGCGAAAATAAAGGGGGCGACGGAATGAAATGGGCGCCGCTTCGCCAGCGCGCACAACCGATCCAACCGTGCATAGCGGTTGAAGCCGGCGGCCAGTTGTAAACACACATCCCGCTCGGGGGATGCGCCGCGTGGCAGCGCCGCCAGCGCGGCCCGAGTCTGCGGCATACGTTCCAACGCGCCTAGCACGGGAATCTTCCAGAGAGACTCGAGCGTCGTTTGCAGGCGCGCATAGTGGGCCGTGTCGCGGACCTTATCTACCAGCACGCCGTCGGCCTGGACCGGACGGGCGGGCAAGCGGCAGTCGTCAATTTGCGCGGCGTCCACGACGACTAGCCGTGGCAAGTCGAGCCAATCGCACAATTCGTCGAGCTGGCCGCCACGCCAGGGACGTTCATAGGAGGCGGCGTAACGTCCTTCGACCAAGGCCAGCTTCGCTCGCGCGGCGCCATGTTCGAAAGCCTCGCGACAAGCATCGGGCGTCATCAGCCAGCTATCGAGGTGCCGCGAGGTAACGCCCGTCGCACGCGAGGCTCCCTCCAGCCGCGGAAAGCAGGCCGTCGAGTGAAAGTGCTGCACCTGTTGGCCGCGCCCGGTGAGCAGCGCCATCAGAGCCCAGGAAATCGGCTGCGCGTCAACGCCCGAGTGGATCGAACCAACCGCCAAGCGTGGCAAATGCAACATGCGAAGCGGACCCCGAATCGAACAATGATTTTTGATCGAACACTTTGAGGCGACGATGAAACCTGTCGTACGCGGAATGGCCCGACGAGACAGCCCGGGGCAGCCCCCTCGTCAGTGCATTCTTAGAGCCCCGCGACGGCGAGTCAAGAAAAAAGGCCAGTGCTCCGCAGAGCACTGGCCCGGTGATAGCGATTAACGCAAGTGTGCCGATTTCTGGCCTAAAGTGCCCAATACATGAGGATTTTAGACTCAGGCCAGGCACCCTAGTTTTTCAAGACGACAAATCGATTGCCTTCGCTCGTGCGCACCAGCAGCAGCACGCCGCGATCGACAGGCTTCTCGGCGATCGCCTTCTTGAACTGCTCGATGTTGGTGACATATTGATCGCCGACTTTCTTGATCAACATGCCCTCGCTAAGGCCTTGCTCGGCAGCCAGGCCGTCGGGGGAGACATTGGTGATAATGACACCCTCCATCCCCTTGAAGCCCAACTGCTCGGCCTCGGCCGGGGTCATCTCGGCGACTTCCAGGCCCAGATCCGCGCTATTAAAAGAGCGCGAGTCCTTCTTGGAATCTGTCGAGCCGCGCGCGTTGCGCACTTCGACGCGGGGTTCTTCCGGCATGGCCTGAGCAATGACGGTCAGCGTACGTGGCTTCCCATCGCGCAGTATCTTTACCTCGGCCTTGTTATTGACCGGGGTGCGCTCGACCAATTGCTGCAACTGGCCGGGCGTGCCGACGTGCTTGTCGCTGTACTCGGTGATGATGTCACCTTCGTGAACGCCCGCCTTGTCGGCCGGCGAATCCGGCATCACTTCATTGACGAAGACGCCGTCGTTGCGATGCACACCGAGTTGCTCGGCCAGGTCGCCGGCAAGCTCACCGACGATCACGCCCAGATAGGCACGCTTGACAGAACCGCCGTGTACCAATTGGTCGACGACCCATTTGGCCTGATTGATCGGAATCGCGAAGCCTACGCCTTGGAATCCGCCGCTGCTCGAGGCGATGGCCGTATTGATGCCAATCACTTCGCCGTCGAGGTCCACCAGCGGACCGCCCGAGTTGCCCGGATTGATGGCCGCATCCGTCTGCAAGTATTGGGCACGCTTGCCGTCTTTCAGGGTGCGTCCCTTGCCGCTGATGATGCCGGCACTAACGGTCAACTCTTGATTGAAGGGATTGCCCACGGCAATCACCCAGTCTCCGATCTCGAGATTGTCCGAATTACCCAAGGTTGCCGCAGGCAGGTCGCCGGCGCCCTTGATGTGAACCACGGCCAGGTCGGTCTGCTTATCGGTCTTGATATCAGTACCTTGGAACTCGCGGCCGTCCGACAGGCGGACCGTAACTTCGGTAGCTCCTTCGACCACGTGATTGTTCGTGAGGATGACTCCCGACTTGTCGATGATCACGCCCGCGCCGATTCCCATACGTCGCTGCGGACCCTGAAACGGCATGTTGCCGCCGCGATCATTGAAGAAGTCTTCGAACGGCGTCCCCTTGAAGGGGTTCTCGGCGCCGCGGGGGCTCTGATTGCCTCGGACCGGCTGCGAGCGGACTTCCGAGGTGATCGTTACGACACTCGGCAGCGTGCTATTGGCCGCCGTCCGAAAGGCATTCGACAAGGACTTGGCAAAGCCCTTCTCTTTCTGATGTTGTGGCGTCTGTTCCACCGGCGGTGTGGGGTTGTCTTCTGCCACGGTCTGGCCGTGCCAGACGGCTGCGCCGGTCGCCATTACGGCTGCCAATAACATGGCGGCCAGCAGGCGCGGTCCACGGCGATGATTCATCGAACTCATGCGATCTCCTCCTTACGATGCTTTATTCGGTTTCCCAGGAACCGGCGGCCGCTGACTGCGGTGTGATGAGGCCCAATGGCTGTTGCCGGTACACTTTCGGCTACGCAGTCAGTTAAGTCATGGTTCGCCGACGCAGACGGTACTGTGTGCCAAGACTTCTCACAGTGTGCGAGTTTTAACGTGCACGCGGCTGGCTTTGGTGATATCAAAATGAGGCGAATACGCCAATCTCGATTGACAAAACTCGGTGCGGCAGATAGGGTTAGGAATGCTTCTGGGGCACGAATCCGGCTTCATCCTCGGTTGAAATTGTCGACCGCATGAGCGACATCGTTGAAACGGATCGGCTGCAGATCAATTCTAAGCTCGAGCGTTGTCAGGAACGGATTGACTACCGGTTCCGCAATGTTTCGCTGCTGCTGTCAGCCGTCACTCATGCTTCCGGGGCCCAACATCGCCTGGCCTCGAACGAGCGGTTGGAGTTTCTCGGGGACGCCATTCTGGGGTTCATCGTCTGCGAGAATCTCTATCAAAACTATCCGGATTTGCTCGAAGGCGAACTGACCAAGATCAAGTCGGTGGTTGTCAGCCGGCAGACCTGCGCCAAGATCAGCGAGTCCCTGCGGCTGGACGAGTTTCTGATTCTCGGCAAGGGCATGACTTCACATCCCACGATTCCCCCTTCGCTATTGTCGGATGTGTTCGAGTCGCTGATCGCGGCCATTTACCTGGATGGGGGCACGAGCGCCGCGCGGTCTTTCATTGAGTTCCATCTTGGTCCCGAGATCGAAATGGCAGCCTCGGGCGAGAACGGCTGCAACTACAAATCGCAGTTGCAACAGTTCGCCCAGCGCGAATTCGGCAGCACTCCCACGTACCAATTGCTGGACGAAAAAGGGCCAGACCACAGCAAGTGCTTCAAGATCTCGGCGCAAATCGGCAGGGATCGCTATCAACCGGCTTGGGGCCGCAACAAAAAGGAAGCCGAGCAACGCGCCGCGCGCAACGCGTTGAGCCAGATCAGCGGCGATGAGATTCCGTTCCCCTCGGACTGAACCCGCGCCAATCCCGCACAGGTGCCGCCCCGATGACACTCCGCGCCGTGGCCTTGCTCTCGGGCGGGCTGGACAGCATGTTGGCCATTCGTATCCTGCAAATGCAGGATATCGAAGTCGAGGCATTGAACTTTCGTACCACGTTTACCTGCTGCCAAGATCAGGCAGCCGAAGCGGCCCGAGAATTGGGCGTGAAGCTGTCGGTCGTCGCCGAGCAAGACGATTATCTGGACCTGGTCCGCAATCCTCGCCACGGCTATGGACGAGGGGCGAATCCCTGTATCGATTGCCGCATTTACATGTTCCGCCTGGCAGGACGCTGGATGCGCGAATCCGGCGCGGCGATGGTCGTCAGCGGCGAGGTGGTAGGGCAACGTCCCATGAGCCAGAAGAAGCGCGACCTGGCTCTGATCGCGCATCGCGCCGGGCTCGACGACTACCTGTTGCGGCCCCTTTCCGCGCAGTTGTTGCCGCTGACGCATCCCGAGCGCCACGGGCTTGTCGACCGCGAACGGCTGTTTGGCTTCTCGGGCCGCGGCCGCACGGAACTGATCGCCTTAGCGACGTCCTTGGGCTTGCGTCGTATTCCGCAGCCCTCCAATGGCTGCGCTCTTACCGAGCCGCGGTTCGCAGCCAAGGTCTATGACCTTATCGGTAACGAGGCGACGGCGGGTCGTTGGCAGTTTGAACTGTTAAAAATCGGCCGCCACGTCCGCTGCACCGGCACGACAAAAGTGATTGTCGGACGGCGTGCCGAAGAGAACGAAATGCTGGCCAGGCAATTCGAACTGGCCGGAGAGCATCCTGCCGCGTTGCTGGTGCCGTACGGTTTTCAGGGGCCTACGGCGCTGGTGGTGGGGCCGGCAGGGGATGAGGAAATCCAGTTTGCCGGCGGACTGATCTTGCGCTATGCGAAGGTCGACGATGGCGTCTCGCCGACGGTGCTGGTGCGAACGGGGGCCGACAGCCGGGTGCAAACCTTGCAGCACCACGCGGCGGCCAGTCTCGCGCAGACGATCTAGGCGCGTACGACTTATAGGCATATTCGATCGCACAAAGCAGCCAAACGCGCGCGGCACAGGTAAAACAGCAACATCCATAGAGCGGCAACGTCCCTAGAGGGACAGCACCAATAGAAACGCCCGGCCCCGTATCGGTTGACACAGGGGCCGGGCGATTCTTTCTCGTCGTGGCAAGCGGCGAAGTGCAGCGGATCCCGGCATTACTGCCGGATCACACTACTTCTTCTTGGCTGCCTTCTTTTTGGCCGCTTTCTTCGCGGTCTTCTTCTTGGCTGCCTTCTTTTTGGCCACCAGAAGTCCTCCTCAAGGAGTGAATTGGCAAGTCACTGGACCGATAACCGGGCTGGGACGGTATCGACCCTGCGCCTCACCGCGAAACAATCCCGCACGCAACAAACTGCGCCTTCAAAATGGACGATGCCTTTTTGATGACGCCGGTTGATGGTCTCGTTTACGCGCCGCTCGCGTGAGCGATTATCGCTTCACTGTACGTCACTCACACATCTGCGTCGCGACAACCTACTCACACAGACAGACGTACACACATGATCCCATGATCATGTCGCTTCGGTCATCGTACGAATTCATGGCACAGCGTGCAAGACATTTTTTCAGCAGCGCGATAATTCGCGCGTGCTGCGCCGCGCACGATGTGCATCGTAGTGAAGTGTTCTAGATGCGCGCGACACGCGCGCTCGTGCGGACCCTGCACAGTGGCGCGCGATGTGATCATGGTGAAACGCGCATTCGCATTTGCCAGCGCTGCGCGGTGACAACGCGCTGCGTTAGCGCGACCCGCGCCCCTTCACGGGGATCTCGGCTTCGTTCACCGTCGGCGCGCTCGTTGTCGTCGGAGGCGCTACCGACTCTGGCGCATCACCGTCGCGGACCAACGTCAGAATGCTGTTGAATTCGTCCGCGAAGGTCTGCCAGAAATCTCCCTCGCGAAACTTGATTGGCCGCACTTCCTCGCCGCGGACCAGCCGTCGCATACTCTGCCGCAAGCGATAGACAGGCCCCACAAAGCGATTGCTGATCCGCACGACATCGAACAGGATCAGCGGCAGCACCAGGGCCGTGACCACCAGCGCCGGCGAATACTGGAACCACAACGCGGCGAAAATCTCGGGAAGCGATTCAAAGGGGCCGGTAATCGCTTGCCAGCAGGCCAGCATCGAGACCATCAGCCCTACGCAAATCAACCAGTACAGAAAAACGCGGTACAATAACGCGCCCTGCACTTCCGAATCGACGAATAGCTTGCGGCGATGGATCAGCGGCATTTGACGAGCCTCCCGGTGGCAGTGCGAAATCAGCGCTTCGAGACCAGCCCGGCGGAATCCTGCCATTGCCGCCAAAATTGAGCGGGCATACACATTCATACTGTCCAGGCAAATCTAGCTCACCTTGACCACGGGCGGCTCGGAACTGCCGCTGGTGGCAGTCGCCACGGCCCTGGGGACGGGCTACAGCACGATCGGGGCAATCGGGCTATGCAAGTTGCGACGGTCGTAACGACCAACGCGCCTTGCGGCACGCCTCGGAGGAAGCGGGCTTCGACCGAATGTGTTGCACGCATACGTTGTCGCGGTGCAAGGCTACTCAACCAGGGTAGGGCTTGGCGAGCGCTAGATGACGATGCTGGGCCGCGTAGTCGCGTGCCCGGTCCTCACGCGTGATCGCGCTGCGGAAGAACTCCACCGCTTCGGTCATGACCTCGGGCGTCTCGGCGCAGCTGAAGCGTAGAAAGCCGGCGCCCGCCGCACCGAAGCACTCGCCCCCCAGGCAAGCCAGTCCCACGTGATCGTCGGCCGCTTCCAGCAAGAACATGGCTAGCCCGTGCGACGTCAGGCCAAGTCGGTTGCAGATCGCTGTGACGTCGGGGAATACGTAGAAAGTGCCATCCGGTGCTTCGCAGCGCACGCCATCGACTTGGGCCAATCCCTGCGCCAGGGTGATCACCTGTTGGTGGAACCGCTTCATGTTGCCGTCGCGTTCCGCGGTATCGTGGGCGAGCGCCGCTGCTCCGGCCAGCTGCGTGATGGCAGGCACGCACGACAACGTGGTATTCGAAAGCGTTGCCAGCCGATCGATAATCCCCGCCGCGCTGACCGCGAATCCCAACCGATAACCGCTCATGCTGTAGGACTTGCTGAACGTATATACGGCCACGCATTGCTCGAACATTCCTGGCTGTTCAAGCAGTGATCGGTGCCGGCCGCGCCATACCATCTGATCGTACGGCTCATCGCTAAAGACGGCGACGTCGCGGCCGCGGATCAAATCGGCCAGACCGCGCAGGTCTTCCTCGGTTGCCACGCCCCCCGTGGGATTATGGGGACTGTTGAGAAAAATGGCCTTGGGGTGCGGATCCTCACGCAGAAATCGCGCAACGTCGTCCAGTCGCGGCCGGAAGCGATCCTCAGCCCGCAAGTCGGCCAGCCACGTACGGGCGCCGCGCCGTGCGATGTTCGGCAAATACGTAGGGAAAAAGGGGCTGAAGACCAGCACGCCATCGCCTGCGTCCAAAAAGGTCTCGCAGAAAAGCTGTTCGAAGATCTTGGCCCCCGGACCGATGATGACGTTTTCGGCTGTGGCCGCCACGCGATGCTCGTCGCGCACGTAGGCCGCCGCCGCCGCGCGCAACTCGGGCAAGCCGATCGATGGTCCGTAATGTGATTGGTCAGTTTCGATCGCTTCGATGGCTGCCCGCTTGGCCGAGGCGGTGGCCGGAAAAGGGCTGTCGCCGATTTCCAGTTCCATGACCCGCTTGCCGGCGCTTTTCAGACGACGAGCAGTGGCCAGCACGCTGAAGGCGGTTTCGATTCCCACCGTGCCGACAAACTCGCTCAAGCGGACTGGCATGGGACCCTGCAAGAGAAGTGAGCGGGTGGCAGTGATTTCGCGAGGTCGCAACGCTATTTCAGAGCTATGGTCCGCGCCAGTGGCCGCAACACGTTGTCGACCACGTAATTATCGACCATTTCCTGGCACACCTTCCCCAGCTCGCGTAAAGCCGAAACGTAGGTGACGCCGGGGCCCAGGCTGCCGTACTGTCGAGCCGTGAGATAGACGCTGAGCTGCTCTTCGGGATAGTCGCCGGTGCGCACCTGATAAGCATTGGTACGCGTCTCGACGCTGATGCGGCATTGCACGCGGCAATCTTCATCCAACGCGAGCGTGATCGACGGCTCGTGATTGATCGGCGTGGCGCCAGGAATTTCGGCGAACCGCTCGAGCGCCGGACTGAGACCCAGGGCCTCGGCCACCAGTTGATTCTGGTTGCCACGATAGGTGAAATCGAAGCCAAATAGCAAATCCAGCGCCTCGCAGTCCAGGGGGCTGACCGAGAGCATGTAGGGAGCCAACTCCAAAACCAGCTGATGCTGTGCTAATACTTCCTCAATCGATTGAGGATTCACCTGGCCCGAGCACAATCGACGGGCCTCGACCGTACACCAGCGGTATTGTCCGCCGTCTTTGTCTTCTTCGAGGACGAAGTCCCCTTTGTCGCGGCAATAGAAATTGCGCATCGTCGGATATTTCTTCTGGATGCGCTCGAAGTAGTGCAGGATCGTCTCGCGATTGTTAGGTAACTCCATCTCCGTGCTGAGATTCATGTTCACGTAGAAATCGTCGCACAGCGAGGTGTACCGATTCATGCAGGGACGTCCTTCGTACTTTCGAAAGGGCAACCGCGCGGGCCTGATTGCCATGCTTGTTGCCACCAGCTAGCAGTATAAAATGCCCCCGTTCAGACTGTCAAAGGCGGGGATGCTGGGTGGCATCCTTACGGTGGTGTCCGCCAGAAACCGTCGCCCCGGGCAAGCGACGACTAAGATCTCTCGGCTCAGGAATAAGCCGCGGATTTCTGCCAGAACGTGGCATCCCAGAACCAGGGAATAACGGCCATGAAAAAGACCGCGGCACGCGACGACGCCCTCGCGCTTTTCCCCAGCGAGCTTGGTTGGATGGCAGTCCTGGGTTCGGGAGAGACCGTCCGACGGTTAGTCTATGGATACTCGTCCCCCGAGGCAGCCGTCGGGGCGCTCGGTCTAATCGACGCATCCGCTCTGCGCGTGGCGAATTGGAATCCGCGGCTAATCGCACGACTGCAAGCCTACGCGCGGCAGGGCAATGACGATTTTCGAGATGTGAAGTTGCAGGTGGAACCGCGCACGCTGTTTCAGCGTCGGGTGATTGCCGCCTGCCGTCGCATTCCATGCGGCAGTACGGCGACATATGCGCAGTTGGCTGCTGCCGCCGGCTCGCCCGGCGCCGCACGCGCTGTGGGAACCGTGATGAAAACCAATCCCGTGTCGTTGATCATTCCCTGTCACCGCGTGCTGGGGGCGGCGGGCCGCATTGGTGGATACTCGCATCCGCTAGGCTTGGACATCAAGGCACGCTTGCTGGCCCTCGAGGCCGCCGGTAAAAAGCGCCGCTCCGGCGGGCAGAAGAAGAGTACGCGTAAGCCGGCCAAACGTGTACCCGCCAAGCGGTAGCGCGATCCTGGCCCGTGGGCGACGACTGGCCCACCCTTGAGGTCAAGAAACTCTGAAAAACCATGCCAATTCCTGGCGATACCGGACTGGAATCCGAAGGCAGAATCGGCGAGAATGACCTAAGCTTGAAGTGCCGGAAGTGAGCCCACCCGCTGCGAGTTTTTTGCTGCCCGCCTACGTATCCTGCCTTATTAGACGCCGCTCCGGCGGCATTCTGGTTGGAGTCTGGTCGCGATGTTTGTTGCCCCCAATTGGCAGGTTGAACGCCGCAACGATGGCGCGGTTGTGGTGCGCGTGCCATCGAATGGCACTTTTGCCGCTGATTTGCCCGACGCCGTTTTTGCATTTCGGGCGGGCGATCCGCAGTACGACTATTGGCAACAACAGCTCAACCGCAGCGATCTATCCGAGTCCCCAGCCGCGCAGTAGCGCCGCACGGGAAGAGCAGATCGCACGTCGGCCGACGCCGAACCGATATTGCAGCATCGATTTAGCAGCCTAGCCCACCTTGCGCACCACGCCGACAACCACGCCGAGCACGCGGGCGTTCTTGACGTAGATCGGCTCCATCGAAGAATTGGCCGGTTCTAAGCGGATGCGATTCGCTTCGGGAAACCAGCGCTTAAGCGTGGCCTCGTTTTCGTCGGTAAGTGCTACGACGATCTGGCCGCGCTGGGCCGTGTCCTGCTTGCGGATAACCACATAGTCGCCGTCGGCGATCTGATCTTCGATCATCGAGTCGCCACGTACTTCCAGGACGAATTGATCATCCGCGCCAAAAATCTTGCCGAAATCAATCCGCTCGTCCTGCTCGACTGCCTCGTGCAACCGGCCCGCGGCAATGCGACCGGCTAGGGGCAAACCACCACCCCCTTCGGGCGTTTCGGTCGCCAGCATGATTGCCCGCGACATATTCGGCTCGCGGTTGATCAGCCCCTTTTTCTCCAGGGCCTTCAAGTGGCACATAACGCCATTGGGAGAGCTGATCTGAAAGTTTGAACCAATCTCACGTACCGTCGGGCCATAGCCCCGGTTGCGAATTTTCTCGCGAATAAATTGGTACACGTCACGCTGCCGCTTGGTCAGTCGCTCGAGATTGGCCATGACTAAAACTGGACCCCGCGGGGGTGGTGTGACGTAAGTGTCTGTCCAGTAAATATAATATACGTGTGTACAGAGTCAATAGCGTTTGTACACATCGGCGCGCGAACGGAGAGAAGTTGAGGGCGTTTCTTAATTCGAGCCCTGGAATCTCGGCTGGGTATACTGACGGCGCCGAATGGGTCCTCCGTTTATTGGTGACGGTCGACTTCCTGCCACGGTAAAGGGGGGATCTGCGATGCGAAAGATGACTGCGGCCACGCTGATCCTGTGCGCCTCATTCGGGATCGTACACGCCGAAGAATCGGTTCCGCAGTCATCCTCGGCCGACGCCACGATCGACCGTGGACTCGCCTTCCTCGTCAAGGATGCGCTGGCCTGGCGCGATGAGCACAAGTGTGTTTCCTGCCATCATGCCAGCCTGGTGGTTTGGTCGATGCGCGAGGCCCGCCGCCGCGGCCATGCGGTAGACGAACCGGTTCTGAACGAACTGACCAAGTGGATTGCCGAGTCCGGAGACGGCAAGACGGGCGTCCCCAGGCCGGCAGGGATCCCCAAGGCGCTGAACGAAAAGGCAATCTCTTTGGCGCTCGCCCTGGGTGCGGACCCAGAGCCGGATGATCTGTCGCGCGAAGGCATGAAGCGGCTCTTGACCACCGTGAAAGAAGACCAGGTCGAAAGCGGCGCTTGGGCCTCCTGGCCCGATACACGGCAGCCGATCTTTGGAAACTCGGACGAGCGCGCTACGTTGGTCGCGGTGCTGGCGTTGTTGCCAGCGGCGACGGCTGGCGATGATACAGCGCTCGCAGCGCGCGACCGGGGTGTGCAGTGGCTTACCGATACGAAGACCGACGATGATCCGCAATCGATTGCGTTGCGCCTGGTTTTGTGGCAGCGGCTCGGACGCCCGGCCGAACAATGGCAGCCACTACTGGCCCGCGTCCTCGAGCGACAGAATGCAGACGGCGGCTGGAGTCAGACGGCAGAAATGCCGAGCGACGCCTGGGCAACTGGGCAAGCTCTGTATGCTTTGGCCCATGCGGGACTCGGGTCTGGAAATCCTGCCGTCGATCGCGCTCAGGACTTTCTGGCCAAGACGCAGCGCGAAGACGGCTCGTGGCCAATGATCTCGCGGCCCACGAAGCCGGGCGGCGCAGGATCAGACAGTCTCATCCCGATTGTCGGCGCCGGGAGCGCCTGGGCTGTAATGGGATTGGCCCGTAGTCGTTAGGGCGATCGCATTTGCCTCGGTCGCTTTTGCTACAACGCTTCGCCGTTCCAGCGCACAAAACCTTCCAGTGCGTAGAACTCGGGCAGGCCGAGCTGGTTGTAGACATCGGCCGTGTTGCGGTTGCGATCTTCGGCCCGTTGCCAGAATTCGCGGACGTCGGGGCCAGGAAAGAGGGCCGAGTCCTTCTGCGACTCGTGACGGAAGATGGCCGCCTTTTTTTGCTTCAAATCGCGCGGGCTCAAGGGGACCGCGATGTCGATCTCGTGAGGCGGCCACTCCTGCCAAGCGCCGCGATAGAGAAGCGCTTCGGGACGCGAGCCCTTTTCCGCTTCGATTTGTTTGAGCGTGCGAATGATGGCCTCGGCACACACGCGGTGAGTGCCGTGCGGGTCCGACAAATCCCCGGCGATATAGACCTGGTGCGGTTGCACGCGGTCGAGCAACTCGCGAATGATCCGCACGTCCTCGTCGCCGACCGGGTTCTTGGCGATCGTGCCGGTCCGATAAAACGGCAAATCGAGAAAGTGCAGATGCTCTTCGCGGCAGCCACAAACCAGGGCACCGGCCTTGGCTTCGCTCCAGCGGATCAATGCCTTAATGCGCAGCACGGTCTCGATATCGGGGTCGCCCGGCCCTTTAGATGCCAGAGCCTGATTCACCTGCGTTTCAACTTCTTGCGAACGATCCACATCAATGCCGAAACGGCGATTGAATTCGACCACCAGGTCGGCAATTCGCTGCGCGTCGTGGTCGAACACGGCGATGTTGCCGCTGGTCATATAGGCCACGTGGACTTCGTGCTGATCCTGCACCAGGCGGATCAACGAGCCCCCCATGCTAATCACGTCGTCGTCAGGGTGAGGGCTAAAGCAGATGACACGCTTGGTTTCGCGGCCGGCCGGATGATACTCGATCGTATCCATCAGCCAGCGAAAGACACGGTGCGACAGGCTTTGGGCTGGGCCGTGATGCCGTAGCAAGCGGTGCAAATTGTGATCGCGGAAGTCCTGATCGTCGAGCTTTAGTAGTGCCTTGCCGGTTCGCTGCGAGAGCCACAGCACGGCCCGCTTGATCATCGGCTCGGTCCAGTCCAGCGGACCGAGCAGCCAGGGCGTGGCGATGCCGGTCAGCTGACCGGCCGCGGCTTCGTCGACGAGCACGGTGGCATCGGCGTGATCGCGCAGCAGGCTCGCCGGCACGCGCTCGGTCTGTGGCTCTTCGACCGCCTCGCGGATGATCGTGGCTTTGTGTTCGCCGAGGGCCACTAACAAGATCTTGCGGGCATCGAGAATCGTCCCCAGCCCCATCGTCAGCGCTTGCGTTGGTACGTTGTCCTCGCTGAAAAAGTCGCTGGCCGCGTCTTTGCGCGTAATGGGGTCAAGCGTGGCCAATCGCATGCGGCTGTGGCGCAGGCTGAATGGCTCGTTGAAGCCGATGTGGCCATTGCGACCGATGCCGAGCAATTGCACGTCGATCCCGCCCGCCCGCTCGATCGAGGCCTCGTAACGGCGGCAATAATCGTCGACGTCGTCCAGCGGCACGGTGCCGTCGGGGATGTGCACGTTCTCGGGCGAGACGTTCACATGCCTCAGGAAGTTGTCGTGCATCCAACGGTGATAGCTCTGCAGTTGGTCCGGTTGCAGGCCGTAGTATTCGTCGAGGTTGAACGTCGTCACTCCGGAGAAGTCCAATCCCTCTTCACGGTGCAGACGAATCAGCTCGCGATAGATACCCAGCGGCGTCGAGCCGGTCGGCAGCCCCAGCACGGCCATCTGGCCAAAGGAGTTTCGCTCGCGGATCACGCCGGCAATGGTCTGGGCCACATGCCGGGCAAGCTCACGGTTCGAGTCGAAAATATAGCAGGGGATCTGGGCGCCGGGCACACGCCGTGCCGCAGGAGTCGCCGTGAAGGGGAGGGTGGTGGCCATCAACGGGGGATGCAGCAAGAGGGATGAATCAGTTTGGTCGTCGCGGCCGGCACCTCGGCCTGACTGAACCATTTAGTATGCCCAAAAATGCCTCACAGGGATACTCCAAATGGGCCCTGCCGCTGGGGCCCTCGGAGCGAGAACCGCCCGCTTTTTTACGGCCGGAATCGCGCTTGCCGCGGCGCGATCAGGATTCATTCCCGGTTGTCGTGACGGCGATATTGTCGCGGTGGATCACTTCCTGGTAGGGGCAATGCCCCAGGACGGGGGCAATCGCGTCCGTCTTCAGCCCCTTGATTCGCGCGACCTCTTCGGCCGTGTAGTTCGTCAAACCGCGGGCGAACTCCGTGCCTGCGGCGTCGCGTAGCGAAACGATATCTCCCTTTTTGAAATTCCCGACTGCTGCGACGACACCGATGGCCAATAGACTGCGCCCCTGCTTCTCGATAGCACGGCGGGCACCATCGTCGAGCACCAGGTGGCCGCGCGGCTGGGCGGTGAAGCCGATCCAGCGCTTGCGCGAGGCGATGGTTTGCCCCTGGGCCACGAATAGTGTGCCCACCTCTTCGCCCGCCAGAATCCGCGCCAAGTTGCCTGGCTGCCGTCCGCTGGCGATCACGACATTCTCACCCGAGATCGTGGCCATGCGTGCCGCGGCGATCTTGCTGGCCATGCCCCCTTTGCTCAGGCCGGTCTTCACATCGCGCACTAGCGCCAGCACAGAATCATCGAGCCGCGTGACGGTCGAGATTAGTTTCGATCCGGGCGCGCGCGGATCTCCGTCATAAAGCCCGTCGACGTCGGAAAGCAGAATCAATAGTGGGGCGCGGATCAAGTTCGTGACCATCGCCGCCAAGCGGTCGTTGTCGCCGAACGTGGTCTGTAGCTCCTCGACGCTGACGGTGTCGTTTTCATTGATGATCGGCACCGCGCCCAATTCGAACAGGGTGAGTATCGTGTTGCGCACATTGAGATAGCGGGTGCGATCATCCAGGTCGTTAGCCGTCAGCAGCAGTTGGGCGGCGTGCCGACCGTGGGCCCGCAGCGTGCGGTCGTAAACCTGCACCAGATAGCTTTGCCCCATGGCGGCCACGGCCTGCAACTGCGCCAGGTCGCGCGGCCTTTCGCGCATGCCGATGCGACCCATGCCAGCGCCCACCGCGCCCGAACTGACCAGGGCCACCTTGCGACCGGCCTCGAGCAGCTGGTGGATCTCCTCGGCCAGGGCGGCAATGCGCCCCTCGTCGAGCGTGCCATCGGCAGCCGTCAGCACCCGTGTGCCAACCTTGACGACGACCACATCGGCCGCGGTGGCAATTTCTTGACGCAAAAGGTCCGTCATGCGGAAGACAGCTTTCTAAAGACAAGACGCATCCAACTAGCGTGGAAGCGGATCGAGGCCGGCGATACACCGTAAACGAATCACCTTCAAACTGTACCAATACCGGCCCGCGGGGTCACTGCCCGAAGGGCACGGCACCGATTACAATCGTGGGACAACTTACCCTCTCCGCCCGTTCACTGTTTAGATGATCCAGGGCGGCCTCCCTTTCGTTCCCACCGAGAGCCATTGCGATGAAGACCTGTTTTGCAATAGGGGCGTCCGCCGTTTTGATAGTACTTGGCTTTGCTGCGCTCGCCTCGGCCGCCGCTGACGATATTAAAATCGAGCGCGTCGTGGGACCCGAAGTGCCAGGCCGGTACAAGCATCCCGCGTCGATCGAGGAGTTGAACAACGGCGACCTGTACATCGCCTATTACGGCGGCGATGGCGAATACGCCGAGCAGACGGCCGACTACGGCATGCGCTTGAAGAAAGGGGAGACGAGATGGTCCACCCCCAAGGTTATTGCTGACACGCCGTTTCAATCTGATGGAAATGCCGTCATCTGGCAGGCGCCCGATGGGCTGGTGTGGCTGTTCTACGTATGCCGATTCGGCGATACCTGGAGCACTTCGCGTATCAAGGCCAAGATCTCGCACGACGGGGCCGAGACCTGGAGCGACTCGTTCATGATCGCGCTGGAAGAAGGGATGATGGTCCGCAATCGGCCGATAGTTTTGGCCGACGGCGATTACCTGCTGCCGGTCTACCGCGAAACAGGCTTCGACCAGGAGAAGGTCGGCGACGACAGCACTTCGCTCTTTTTGCGCTTCAATCCGAAAACCAAGAAATGGACCGAGAGCAGCAGGATCAGCTCGCGAATGGGCAATATTCAGCCCGCGGCCGTGCAGATCAACGATAAAGACTTGATCGCCTATTGCCGGCGCGGCGGCAGCTACGAGCCCACGACCGATGGCTTTGTGGTCCGCAGCGAATCGCACGATGGCGGACTTACCTGGAGCGAGGGACGCGACTCGGCATTTCCGAATCCCAACGCCGCGGTCGATTTTCTTAAGCTCAAGAATGGCCACTTGCTGTTGGTCTATAACGACAACATGAACGACCGCACGCCACTGACCGTGGCTATTTCGACCGACCAGGACAAGACGTATCCTTTTCGCCGCAACGTGGCCACCGGCAAAAACTCGTATGCCTATCCCTACGTGATCCAATCGGCCGACGGCAAGATTCACCTGATCTACACTTCGGAAGCGCGCAGCGTGATCAACCACGCGGTGTTCGAAGAATCCGCCATCACCAAAAAATAGACGGCCGCACGACGGGCGATCTCTGAAAAACAAGACCCAAAGAGTTCTAACCACGAATGACACGAATATGTTTTCGTGTCCCGCAATTCAATCGTGCAATTCGTGTGATTCGTGGTTGTCGTCTTTTGTGTCTGCGAATTATTCGCCGAACTCGAGCGTTCCGAACTTGCGGAACTCGTGAAAGCTGGGGCCCACGCGGGCCCAATCCCAGCTGCTGGTGCGACCTTCGTCGTAGTCCATGCGGTAGAAATTGGCGCGCCACCGCATGCCCGGCTTGGGCGGGACGCCAGCTAATGGTTCGAGCAATTCGAACGGCATGAAGATCTCGGCCTGCCAGCCTGCGATCTTGGCGCCCGATTGTTTGGGGCCGCCAGTGATCGTTGTGGCTTTTCGAATCTTTCGCTTCCCCTCGTAGTGCCAGGGGCGCCAGCCAAGAAACTTGCCGTCGATATTCGGGACTAGGATCGGCAGTTCAAAGCCCAGCGGTGAGATCTCGTACTCGAAGTAGATCGTCTGCCGTTCGTCAGGCCAAAGGAAAAACTCGAAGACGTCCTCATTCCAGAGATCGAGAAAATCCTCGGTCATCGTGGCGGTGAGTTTCTTGTCCGCGCCATCCATCAGCACGTACAGACCCGTCTCTGAGTACAGCACCTTGATGCGCGTTTGGTAGTCGGCCCCCGCAGTCCCACGCCGTGACAAGGGCTCCCAAGCAGCTTTGTTCCATTCCGGAGCGCTGCCGTCGCCTCGAATCGTGAAATCCGTTGTTCGCGGCACGCGTAACGTTGGCGTGTCGCCTGCCGCGGGCCTGGCGACTTCTGTCTTTGCGGGCTGCTGTTGGGCCAATAGCACGCGTTCGGCATTCTTGGCGTAAATCTTGGCCAGCACGTCGTCGGGTAGAGACATCCCGTATATTCTCCAAAATCCTTGCAGGTGATGACTCGCCGCGCAATCAAAATACTCGTCTTCGGTTTCCAGGAAACGGTAGTAAATCCGAAACGCGTCACGACGCGGCGTCGTATCGGTGCCGAACATGATACGATCCTGGTACTTAATGAAGAATTTGCGGGCAGAATAGGGTGCCCGTCCCAGCTCAGAGATGCGCGCGTCGATATCGACATACAAGTTCGGATGCTCGTCGAGCGATTTACCGACAGCCGCCAGATCCTCGGCGTTGTTGCCGAAGTGTGCGCCAATGAACGTGGTCTGTGGATGCCGCCCCACGACCCGCAGATATTGGCCGAGCAATTCTTCGCGCGTGGGGAATCCATTGCCATAGAACAGCCATTGCGGATGTTCGTTCAACTCGTGCCAACGCTCGTTGTGACGATCCAGCGGTGTGAAGAAGGCTGCCGGATCGGCCGTATGAATCATCACGGGCTTACCGTGCTTGCCGCAAAGGGCCCACAGCGCGTCGAGCTTGGGATCGTCTACCGGCATCAGGCGTCCGTCCTTGTAGCGGATGCCGAGCCCGAGCGATTTGTGGATCTTCAGTCCCTTGGCGCCCTGGCGAAAGCTTTCTTCTAGCCGGGCTGTTTCGCGCGCGCTCCAGGCGTCGTCGTCGATGCCGTCGAAGTTGATCTGCGCGAACGTCAGGAATCGATCCGGATGGGCCTGGTCGAGGGCGGCCAATGTCTCGGCAAGCCGATCGCCCCAGCCGCCATCGAGGTTCACGACCGTTCGCACGCCGGCTTCGTTCATCTCGGTCAGGTAAGCGGCCACACGCTCGGGCGTAAGTTGTGCTTTGCCAGCACCAAGATGATTATGCACGTCGATCGCGGGGAATTTCGGCTTGGCAAGCTCGGTTGCCGGCGTGACCAACATGCTGCGAGGTTGCCAATCTCGCAGCTTGAGTTCGCGAATGTCTTCTGCCTCGTCGCCGCGTGCAGCCGTAGCCGAGAGCAAAATGACCATCGCCAAAATAGCGCTTCCGGCGCAATGTAAAGCTTCTGTGGCGACGGCAGCAGGGCAGGGTAGGGGGGCTTGTCCAAAGATGCGCCGTTCGTGCCAGGGCATGATGCTCTCCCGCTCGCAGGTCTCTCGGGTCGTGCGGTAACAGGCCCCACGTTAGGCCCGCCGGGGCGGCATGTCGAGTTTGTGGGGCCATTGGCATCAGGTAATCGCCGGGCTGGCACCAGGCCCGTTGGTCGGGCAATATCCATGGGAACCCAAATTGCTGCCTGGGACGGTTGTATCAGTCAAACACCCCAATTAGCTTGGATGATAGAGGCACGGGCCATGTCCTGGCCCACCGCGACGTACATCACGCGAGGTAATCGGTCATGAGCTTGCAGCGAATCGGCGGCGTATTGGGCGTTTTTGTGTTAGTGCTGGGCATCAATACGACCGCGCAGGCTCAATGGGGCTTCGGCGGCGGATTTGGGTACGGTGGTGGATTTGGCTGGGGGGGCGGCGGCTTCGCCAACGGTGCCTACACGCTCGAACCACCACCCTATTTCTCGATCTTCCCGCCCGTCTATTACAGTCACGTTACGCCGCGTCCCTACGGGTTCAGCCCGTTCGCCTATCCTGGCTTTGCCCAGACCCCGGAACGTATCGGCATGCAGTCGACTCCCTATGTCCCGCCGCGACGACAGACTGTCAATCGTGCGGCGTCGGCCCAGACGGTATCCAAGCCGGTGATCATCAAGAACCCTTACGTACTTCCCGAGGCTGAGCGGCCCGAACGATTGGCTGACGGACGCCCCGTGCCGCAGGATGTCTCGAACAGCAAGTACGCCTCTGCTAGCAGCGAGGGGCGAATCGGCCTGGACAGATAGGCGAAAATCGCTAACCTACCTGCCCGGCTGGCTCTAGAACGATGCCTCGGTGTCGTTGCCGGCCGGTGCGCTCATCTCTTCGCCTATTCCCGGTCCTCGGATAACAGTCCGCGATTCGTGCGGCGCCCCTGCCGCGCGCTCGCGGCGTTTCGTCTGACATCGCTGTGCGGATTAATCGGTGGAAAGGAATCTACCCATGCGCGGGTTGCTTGGCCTGTTGTGCGCCGTGACCGTGGCGACGATTG
>DASXEJ010000294.1 GCA_036490175.1 Pirellulales bacterium
CCAACACGCAGACTTGTCCAGTTTGCACTGGCATGCCAGGCGCATTGCCCGTGATGAATCGCCGCGCCTTCGAATTGGCGCTGCAAACGGCTATTGCCCTGGACTGCCAGATCGCACCGTTTACCAAATGGGACCGAAAGCAATATTACTATCCCGACCTGCCCAAGGGATATCAGATCAGCCAGTATGACCTGCCGTTCAGCTCTGCCGGTCACTTGGAGATCAGTGATTCCAAGGGGCGGTTTGAGACAAAACAGGTCCGTATCACTCGCGCGCACCTAGAAGAGGACGCGGGCAAGAGCGTACACGACGAACTGGCCGGCGAAGCTGATAGCCGCATCGATCTGAACCGGGCCGGCACGCCCTTATTGGAAATCGTCTCCGAGCCGGACATGCGCTCACCTGCCGAAGCCAAAGCGTACTTGAACGAACTGAAGCTGCTGCTCACCTATCTGGCCGTGTCGGACTGCAACATGCAGGAGGGTAGTTTGCGGGTCGACGCCAACGTAAACCTGCACCTGGCAGGCGAAAATAGTCAGAAGATCGCGACTCCGATCGTCGAGATCAAGAACATGAACAGTTTCCGCGCCGTGGAACGAGCTTTGGAGTACGAATCCCAACGCCAGTACGATGTGTGGCGCGAGACCGGCAAGCGACTCGGGGACGTGCCGAAGCAAACGCGCGGCTGGGACGATGCCGCCAACGTCACACATGGCCAGCGTCACAAGGAAGAGTCGAGCGACTATCGGTACTTCCCCGACCCCGATCTGGTGCCGGTCACTGTTACGGCTGAAGAGGTCCAACGGGTTCGCGCCGAACTTGGCGAATTGCCGGCCCAGCTTCGCCGCCGGCTGGAAGCGACCTACGGTATTAGCGCATACGATAGCGACGTGATCGTCAACCAGGGACACCAATTGGTGACCTATTTCGTCGATCTGGCAGATACCTGCGGCGACGGCAAACTGGCTAGCAATTGGATACAGCAAGACGTCTTGCGACTGCTTAAAGAAACAGGAACCGACATCGAATCGTTCCCTGTCCGCGCCTGGGGATTGGCTGACCTGCTGAAGAAGGTCAAAGCCGGCGAGGTCGATACCACCCGTGGCCGCGAAGTGCTGAGCACTATGGTCGCCACGGGAAAATCGGCCGATGAGGCGATGAAAGAGCTCGGCATCGAACGAGTCGACGAATCTGCGCTTGTCGAGTTGTGCCGGCAACTAGTGGCTGCCAATCCGAAGCTGGTGGCCGACGTCAAGGCTGGCAAGATGCAGGCCGCAGGCGCATTTGTCGGGCAGGCCAAAAAGGCCAACCCCAACGTAAACCCCGCCCGCGTCCGCGAGATTTGCCTGGAGTTGATCGCGGCTGGGTAACAGGTGGTCAGTCCGAAACCGTTTTGAACGCGCGCGGTAGCAAATTAATCAGATCGCTGGCGATCAGCGACACCTCTCCCAACTCGGTGGCCGCCAGGTCACCGGCCAGCCCGTGGACATGGACGCCCAGACGCGCCGCGTCGAACGGCTTGAGACCTTGGCACAATAACGCCGTGATGATGCCGGTCAGCACGTCACCCGTGCCGCCGGTGGCCATGCCGGGATTTCCCGTCGTGTTGTGCGCTTTCTGCCGACCGTCAGTCACAAGCGTACGGTGCCCTTTGAGCACAATCACCACGCCGCATTTCTTCGCCAGTCCAATGGCCTCGAGCAGTTGCTCGTCGCGGGTCCCGATCGTTTGTGACTGAATCAGGCGTGCGAACTCGCCCGGATGGGGCGTGAGCACACGAGGCCCTGCGGCACGTCGCAAAATAGTCGGCTGTGCAGCTAGCGAGTTTAGCGCATCAGCATCGAAGACAGCCGGTTGAGTCAGCGTGGTAAAGAGCCAGGCCACCAGTTCATCAAGTTCACTGGATCGTGACAGCCCCGGCCCGCAGCCGACGGCGGTAGCGTTCTTGGCGAGTGCAGTAAGGTTCTCTCGGGCAGCACCGGCGATGCGTCCCTCGGCGTCACACGGCATCGGAGCCGTCATGAACGACGGCTCGAACGATGCGATCGTGTCGAGACAACAATCCGCGACAGCTAACCGCACCAGCCCTGCGCCGCTGCGAAGCGCCGCCAATCCGGCCAAGCCGGCCGCCCCGGCCATACCGCGCGAGCCGCCGACAAGCAGCGCGCGGCCGAAGCTCCCTTTGTTGCTTTCAGCGGGGCGCTTGGCGAGACGTGGCAACGGGCCGTCGGTGTCGGTCATTTACTTGCCACCTTACCATTGTCACGTTGGTCGCGCGTCGAGGCAAAACCGTCACACGCAGCGACGTTTCCGTCATTGTTGGCGACGTCGTGCTGCGTTGCGGGCGATCAGGCCAGCGACGTAGGCTCCTTTGAAACCTGCATCAATGTTTACCACCGTCACATTGGCAGCACAGCTATTGAGCATACTCAACAGCGACGCCAGCCCCCCCAAATTTGCTCCATAGCCGACACTCGTAGGCACACCGATCACAGGGCAATCGACGTGTCCACCTACAACGCTTGGTAACGCTCCTTCCATGCCCGCGATCACCACCACGGCATCCGAGCCCAGAATTTGCGGCAGTCGGGCGGGCAAGCGATGCGGGCCGGCTACACCCACATCTTGCACGAAGCGAACTTCAACCCCCATCCACTCGGCCGTTTCCCGCGCCTCTTCGGCCACTGGCAGGTCGCTGGTGCCGGCCGTGACAATTGCCACGCGACCGCGGACATTGGCACCGCTCGATTCGCCGTCGACAGTCGGCACATCGAGCGGAATGCGAAAGGTGCGCCCCAGCGAATTATAGCGACCGCTAGGGAAGGTCGTTCCTAGACGCTTGGCGTACTCGGCCGGAATACGGGTGGACAGGACGTCGATCCCTTCGTCGCGCAAACGATGAAAGATCCGTTCGAGCGCTTCCGGCGATTTGCCGGCGCCATATACCACCTCAGGAAATCCACAGCGGCGATGCCGATCGAGATCCAACTGCGCCTCGCCAATGTCAGCGATTGTGCCTTGCGATAGCCGCTGGACAAAATCCGACACCGACATTCCGCCGCGCAGCAGCTCATTTGCCAAAATCGTGAGTTCTGAAGGCTCCATGACATCCATCGTAACGCAGAGCATCAAGAGACGCGAGTCGTGCGGTGGCAACACTAAGCTGCGCTTCGGCCGTACAAAAGTGCGACTCAGGACCACGTCGTGCAGATTCCGCAAGCACGCTCTACCCCCTGCCTTGTGCGGGGCGAAGGTCCGTCGCTTGCGGTTCAAACGGCGGATTCCAGATCACCGCGCTTCTCGCTCGGGCCGACTGAAGCTGCTTGATGCAGGCTTTGGACACGCGGGTATGGATGAACTCGAAGTCCGCTGCCATCGGCAACGGCGCCAGAAATGGAATCGCCTCATCGGTGATGTTGTAACCGTGCAGCGACAAAAGCGACAACTTCGACAAACCAGCCAGGGAAGCGAGGCCGGGGCCCGCGATCTGAGATTGCTCGAGCACCAGAGATTGTAATGATTTCATCGACACAATCCTTGGCAGCTCTCGATCCGAGAGCAACGGACACTTCAGGCGTAATGCAGTTAATCGGGTCAAAGACGCCAGATCCGACAGACCAGCACCGGTTAGCTTCGTCGAGCTGAGTTCCAATGATTCGAGCTTTGTCAGACAGGACAGGTGCCTGAGACCTATGTCCGAGATGTTCACGGCGCCGTCGGGGTAGAACGCCTCGCCCAATACCAGGGACGTCAGCTCCGTTAATTTCTGCAAATGGACCAGGCCGTGGTCCGTAAATGCTCCATTGCGGAGACCCAGGTGCCGCAATGTGCTTATCTTGGTAATCTGTGCCAGCCCTTCGTCAGTTAGCAGCGGGCAGCTTCCCAGTTCAAGCTTGTCCAGATGCCGCAAGGGGATAAGGAATGCTACATCAGCATCGTCAACATCGGCGTTGAACGTCAAATGATTAAGGCGCGGCAGCTTGGCAAGGTATCGCAAAACCTCCTTGCTCTTCGCCGAATGCGAGAAGCGCGGCGAGCCAACTGACAAGACAACATAGAGATAATCCTTACCCAGCCGCGACTGAAGGAATGTGGGCATCCACGCGCGGGGACGAAAATCGATCGGCCCCATTACATACGGGAAAGAGGCTGTCGACACCCCCGCATACTCGTCGTCATACACGACGGTTGCGCGGCCGTCGTACGCGCGCAATTTCGCGATAATGGCTTCTTGCTCGCGTGCCGGCCTGATCCACCAAGCAAGGCACATTGCCAGAACCGCAACCATCGCCAGCAGCGACCGCGATCCGTACGTAAACCAGCGGCGGCGACCCTTGGCCATGGCTTTACTCTCCTTCGCCGGTCAGCTGATTCAAACTTCGCTCCAGACCATCAATCCATTCGCCGCAGCAACTTTCAGCAGGTTTCCATCGTTGATCATGCTGCACTTGGGAGCGCGCGATTCGGACTCTTGGCAGCATCGTGCGCGGACTGTACGAGAGCCATCGACGACAAAACTCTCCGGTCACGACTAGCCCTTAGCAAGTAGCCCAGCGAGTCACACGCGTTCCGATAATGTACAGAAACTGGTCCATGTTTCCGAACAAGTGGCACTTTAGAGCCAAACCACGGCGGTAGTAGTTCATCGCTCGACGTTGATGGGTTCACACCCTGCGCTGGAAGCAATTGGACCGCGTGACCAGGAAGTTGGCGAACCCTTTAACTGAGGTTGTCAACTTGCCGTGCAAGTGATAGCACATAGCAACAAATTCTTTGAAAATCTCCCGGGGAATTGCCGCCATCTCGCGAGAACGCTTGGCCCGGGTGTAGGAGTTACCATGAGTCGGTTCGAGACGCGTCGAGGCCACCTTCGTAAGCTCGTGCGCGCGGCGGGAGCCGATGCGCTGTTGGTTACTAATTTCACCAACGTTACGTATCTGACAGGTTTCACCGGCGACGATAGCTACCTGCTGGTCGGCGGAAAAGAAACGGTCCTCATCAGCGACCCTCGCTACACCACCCAAATCGAAGAAGAATGCCCGGACATTACCGTTGATATCAGGCCGCCGGGTAAAGGCATGCTCGACAGCGTGGCCGAGGCGGTCCGCACCACGAAGGTGACAAAGCTGGCGATCGAGTCCGACGCAATGGGCGTAGGACTCTTCGGACAGATCGAGGCCAAACTCACCAAAACCAAATTGATACCGGCTGCAGCCCTGGTCGAGCAACTGCGCGTTATCAAGGACAAGCACGAGATCGACGAGATTTGCCTGGCAGCGCGCTACGCAGAGAAGGGCTTTGCTATCTTGCGGGCCACACTACGGCCAGAGCGTACCGAAAAGGAGGTCGCGGCCGATCTGGAGTACCAACTACGGCTGCTCGGCGCGCGGGGTTGCAGCTTTCCACCAATCATTGCGGTGGGCCCTCGTGCCGCCCTGCCCCACGCTCAGCCCACGGATCAAAAAATAGGCGACGGCGACTTCGTATTGGTCGACTGGGGAGCCACGGCGCGACACTACAAGAGCGACTTGACGAGGGTACTGGTCACCGGTAAGATTTCGCCCAAACTCGAACGGGTGTATAACGTTGTGCTAAAAGCACAGGAGCTGGCAATCGCCGCAATCAAGCCAGGGCTAACCGGTCGCGACGTCGACGCCGTAGCACGGGGATTGATTGCCGATGCCGGTTTTGGCCGCCATTTTGGGCACGGTTTAGGACACGGTTTGGGGCTCGATATTCACGAGGCCCCGCGGCTGGCCGCAGCCGCCGACCAGGTTCTTAAGCCAGGAATGGTCGTTACTGTCGAACCCGGCATTTACCTACCCGGCTGGGGTGGCGTGCGGATCGAAGACGACATTCTGATAACCAAGACGGGCTACGAAGTGCTAACCAACGTACCGAAACGGCTCGAAGAGGCCGTTGTCAATTGAACCAGCGGTAAATTAAGGGATTCGCTGATCCGCCCCTTGCCAGGCTGGAGCGAATTCAACAAAAACTCTGTTGCGTCCGTTAAGGATTCCGTAAAGCGGCTAGCGAACTTGCTGCCGCGCCGCGGCAATAAGAACACACGCGTCGATTGTGGAGATAGGGAATGTCAAATCCAGCGCCCAACTCTGGCGATGTATTCGATCTGAAGAAGCTACGCCAGTTGGTCGTCTTGATGAACGAGCATGAGCTCGGCGAGATCGATCTGCGTCAAGGGCCGATGCGTATTCGACTCCGCAAGCAAGTGGAGTTGGCCAGTGCCCCCGTCGAGGTCCGGCCCACGGCCGCGCCGCCAGCGGCCGGCGCTCGTCCCGGGCTGGCTGCCGCCCCTGCGGCTGCTTCTGATGAGCATTTAGTACTGATTAAGAGTCCGATGGTCGGCACCTACTATGGTTCCCCCAGCCCTGATTCGCCCGCCTTTGTCAAAGTTGGCGACCGCGTCGGCCGCGAGACGACCGTGTGCATCATTGAGGCCATGAAGGTCTTCAATGAAATCCCCGCCGAGACGGCAGGACAGGTCGTGGCCGTACTGGTCGAGTCGGGCGCACCGGTGGAATTTGGCCAACCCTTGTTCAAAGTCGATCCCCGCCAGTGACGCCCGCTGGTTATGCCCCACGGGTAACACGGTCCATGTTCAAACGCATCCTGGTTGCCAATCGCGGTGAAATTGCGCTGCGCGTGATTCGTGCCTGCCGCGAATTGGGCGTCGAGACGGTCGCGATTTATAGCGAGGCTGATCGCGGCGCGCAGTATCTTGAGCTCGCGAACGAGGCCTATTGCGTCGGGCCCGCCAAAGCCAGCGAAAGCTATCTGAAGATCGACCGCGTGATTAGCGCCGCCGAAATCGGCAATGTCCAGGCGATTCATCCCGGCTATGGCTTTCTGTCAGAGAACGCGCACTTCAACGAAGTCTGTCGCAGTTGCAACATCGACTTCATCGGCCCAGGCTTCGAGGCCATGCGTCGATTGGGCGACAAGAACGAAGCCCGCAAACTAGCCCGGGCCGCGGGAGTCCCTTGTGTGCCCGGGAGCGAGGGGCTGATCGAAAACGAGCAGGACGCGATCAAGGTGGCCCACCAAATCGGCTTTCCGGTGCTGATCAAGGCCTCGGCCGGTGGAGGCGGGCGCGGCATGCGTGTCGCGTCGAACGATCTGGTGCTGAAGAGCGCGATTCAACAGGCCCAGGCCGAGGCTCAGGCTGCCTTCGGTAACGCGGCTATTTACTTGGAGAAATACATCGAGTTTCCTCGCCACGTGGAAGTGCAGATCATCGCCGATCATCACGGCAATGTCGTCCACCTATGGGAACGCGACTGCACGATGCAGCGCCGGCACCAAAAGGTGATCGAGGAGAGCCCGGCCGCACACCTGGATCCGCGCGTGCGCAACGCTTTGTGCCAGGCCGCGGTTTCGCTGGTTAAAACAGCCAACTATACCAATGCCGGCACCGTGGAATTCATCGTCGATCGGGAGGGTAATTTCTATTTCATCGAGGTCAACGCGCGCATCCAGGTCGAACATCCCGTGACCGAGATGGTGACCGGCATCGACCTGATTCAGACCCAGCTTATGGTTGCCGCCGGCGAACCGCTGCCGTTCCGCCAAGAGGACGTCCGTACGACCGGTGTGGCGCTGGAATGCCGTATTAACGCCGAAGATCCGCATAACAACTTTCAACCGTCGCCTGGCCGCATCGAGAAACTGATGGTTCCCGGTGGTCCCGGCGTGCGATTTGATTCGCATGCCTACTCAGGTTACGTCGTTTCACCGTATTATGATTCGATGATCGGCAAGCTGCTGGTCCATCGCCCCACGCGCACCGAGGCCATTAGCGCCATGCAGACCGCGCTCGGGGAGCTGCGCGTAGAAGGGATCAAGACCACCGTGCCGCGCCAGTTGGAGATTTTGCGGCATGCAGCCTTTGCTGACGGCACCGTGGATACAAAATTCATCGAAAGAACCTGGCCAGGTTAGTTGTCGAATATTCGCAATGGCAGTATTCGCGGCGCCAGGTGACACCCCAAGAGCAGGGTGTCCTTTACAATTGGGGGTAGCCTCGACGATCCTTTGTCGAGGCGTCGGTAGGCGCTTCTTGGGCTGCTGCGCAGCACGGATCGGCAAATCGTCCGTGCCACCCAAATTTGGTCCCAGAATAAGGCGAACGTTATGTCTACGCTTTCCAGTCCGCGCCACGCCGAGAGCCCGATTCGCAAGGCGGCGATCCTTTTTGCCGGCGGCCCGGCGCCGGCCGCCAACGCCGTGATCTCTACCGCCGCCTCGTCATTCCTGCGCAATGGCATTCAAGTCGTCGGGGTCCTGCACGGTTATTCGCACCTGGTCGAGTTTGGCCCAGACCATCCGCTGGTCGAGGGACGCGACTTTGTGATGATCGATCACAAATTGCTTAAGCGTACGCGTAATAGCCAAGGCATTCTGATTGGCACGGCACGGACGAATCCCGGTAAGGACATTGCCCGTCCGGAACATTTAGCGGATCCGGCGCGAACTGCAAAGCTGCGCACCGTGTACGAGGCGCTGGTGTCACTCGAGGTCGATGCGCTGGTATCGATTGGCGGCGACGACACGCTGAAGACTGCCAACAAGTTCAAGCTTTTTCAAGAGCACCTGCCGGCCGGCGCACGCCCGATACCGGTTGTCCACTTACCCAAAACGATCGACAACGATTACAGCGGGATCGATTTTACGTTCGGATACTTTACGGCCGTCGAGACGCTAGCCAGCGAGATCCGCAATCTGCTGGCCGACGCCGAGGCGTCGCGTTCGTATTATCTAACCGAGACAATGGGACGCAGTGCCGGTTGGCTGGCCTACGGATCTGCGATTGCGGGCGAAGCGAGCCTGGTGGTCAGTGTCGAAGACATCACCGGCAAATATCGCGAGGAGGAATCGTTCCAGGATCCGACCACCGGTGAAACCATTACCCGCCCGGTGATGAAGGTCGAAGAGGTCATCCGTCGCATCGTCGCCACGATGCGAGCCCGCGAGTTCGAAGAGAAAAAAGAATTCGGCGTGATCGTAATTGCCGAAGGATTGGCTGAGTACTTGCCGCAGAAATACCTGGAAGGTATCTCGCGCGATGAGCACGGTCACATCTCGATTTCGCAAGTGAACCTTTGCCGCCGGTTCGCCAAATTAATTGCCGAGGAATTCCAGAAGGTTACCGGCAAATCACGGCGTGTGACGGGTCTGCAACTTGGCTACGAAGCACGCTGCGCGCGGCCTCATGCCTTCGACGTAATGCTCGGCAGCCAGTTGGGCGTGGGCGCCTATCGCGCCTTGATCGAGGAGAAACTCAACGGCGTGATGGTCTCTGTGCGTGGACAGCTCGATTTAAACTATGTTCCATTCAGCGATCTCATCGATCCGCAGACATTGGTTACCGTGGTGCGTTTCGTAGAGCCGGCGTCCGATTTCCATCGGCTGGCAAGGTTCCTGGAAACGCATGTGAATGAATAACCGGTGGTGGTGACGCAAACGCCCATCTTTCAGCGTTCGGTCGTGGGTCGTGGCCTTACTTCTGTCGCTTCAAATAAGCGGTGCGCCCATCTACATGAACGAGCTCCCATCCCTCATCGCCGAGTTCATTCAACTATAACTGGGTCGGCAGCAAATCTGAGCCTGAGCTTTGTGCGGTCGAATATGTTGGGGCGAGTTTCGCGCCGGGCGGGATATTGGCGGCTACCCCCTCGGCCTGAACTGCTAGTTTTTCAGCGGTCGTCTGCTTAAGAGTTAAGGACTTCGTGTTTAGGCGGACAACTCTGTATTCCCACCTCGGCACCGAATCAGCCTTCTGTTCTGCCACCGAGGGATACGACGCCAGCGCAATAACCACCGAGACAGCGGCAAGCGAAATGGCTACCTTCTTCAACTGCGAGCCGTGCATGTTCTCCTCCAAAGAGCGCAGGCAGGAACGAAACACGATTGCTAATATTCCCCGATTCTACCGCGCGGACGGTTCCCGGTCGCCGGCGGTTCAGGGGTCAGAGTGAACCACTGATATGGTTGGACCAGTCAAGTTGGTATTCAGTTTGGTTAGGTCATGGTGTTTTTGTGCAGAAGGTCGGCCAGAGTCGGTGACGACGATAGATCACTCTGATATACGCGG
>DASXEJ010000295.1 GCA_036490175.1 Pirellulales bacterium
CCAACCTGCCCAAGGATCCGGTGAAGATTCTCGGCGGGCTGGATAAGGAATACGACATCGCCATCCGCCTGTCGGTGCAGAACATCCCCGAGGTGTTCCGTCAGCTGGCGATCGATCAGATCAAGATGGGCGTCGAAGGTAGCCTCGAGCAAGCGCCCGGTGAGAGCGACGAGCAGTACGAGCAGCGCTCGAAGACCACACAGCAACAGTTGGACACGCTGGTCACCACGCTCAACGAGTTGGACGAGGTCACCGTTGGTCTGTCGATCGACGAGGCCGCCCGGCGCACCTATCTAGACCTGTCGATGACCGCTGCCGAGGGAACACCCACCGCCAAGCAGTTCGTGGCGCTGCCGGCTCCTCCCTCGAAGTTTGCCGGTTTCCTCATGCCGGACTCGGTGGCGAACTTGCACATCAACAGCAAGTCGGCGCCCGAGAATACCGACCAGTCGCTGGCGATGCTTGGCTCTTTGCGGACCCAGGTCATGTCGCAACTGGATGACCAAGAACTCGGCAACGAGCAGATCAAAAGCACCGTCAAGGACGTCGTCGGTCAGCTGATGGACGTGCTGCAAGACACCGTCAAGCAAGGCATTTTCAACGGCGGCGCTGTCGTCGTCGGCGATGGCCCGTTCACGCTAGCCGCCGGTGGCCTGATCTCGGACGGCGCCCGCTTGGATGGCGTTGTCAAGAAGCTGGCTGACTTGGCCAAGAGCGACTCGAGCTTTCCTCAAGACGCCCTGAAGCTGAATGCTGATAAGCACAAAGGCATCACTTTCCACACTTTGACAGTTGACGTGCCGAACGACGGCGACGAGAACACCGCGTTGATCAAGAGCCTGATCGGCAACAAGGCCATCATCACCGTGGGTGTCGGTAAGCAAAGTGCGTTTCTGGCCATCGGCGCCAAGGGTCTCGAAACGATCAAGAAGGTCATCGACAAGTCGGAAGGCGTTACGGAGACGACTTCCAAGCCCTTCGAGATGACCGTGGCATTGGCGCCCGTGCTGAAGTTCTTCTCGCAGGAACAGGGTGCCAATCCGATTTTGGGTGCGATGGCAGCCGGCCTGAAAGATGGGGGCAAGGACAAGATCCAATTGACGGCCCAGCCGATCAAGAATGGATACCTGTACCGCCTCGAGGCCGAAGAAGGCATTCTCAAGATCATCGGCTCGGCAGCCAAGTTGGTCGCCGCGCAAGGTGGTTTGGGCGCGTTCTAGCTTTTGGCCCCGCAAGGGAGAAAGTAGCCATCGGTCGTCCGAACTCGCCAAGGGTCGGGCGAATAGGTTGAAAAACGTTACGGCACCGGTTTCCTGCGGGAGACCGGTGCCGTTTTTATTTTGTTTCGGCAACAACAACTCTCTCCGGGCCGACGGCCCCCTGTAGTTTCCAGCTAGACCGCGGTACGCTAGAGTATCAACACCACGGGTGGCAAATGCGGGTCGCCATGTCGACGGCCCTGCGAACCAACCACCCCGCGTGGCAGCAGGCGGTGCCGGAAGAACCACTTTCGACCAGGATCTTGGGATGCCAATCGTCAACTTCGTCAACGAAAAAAAGCAAGTTCAGATGCCCGAGGGAGCCAACCTTCGCGCCGAAGCGATGAAGGCTGGAATCAAGCTCTACGGCGGGCTCAACGGTTACGGGGCGAAAATCAACGAGGTCATCAATTGCCACGGCTTCGGCCACTGCGGCACCTGCCGCGTGTTGATTACCAAGGGGGCCCAGAACGCCAGCCCGATGGGCCTGGTAGAAACGATTACCTGCAAGTACAACCCCCTCTCGCCAGCCCTGTTTGCCTTCATCGGCAATGAGGATACCATGCGTCTGGCTTGCCGTACCAAGGTGATGGGAGACATGGATGTGGTGACCCGTCCGCCCCTGAATCTGACCGGCGACAGCTTCTTTGCTTGAGCGAATTGCCGCTGGGCGTTACGGGGACTCGCGCCGTGCCGCCGGCGACGACGTGCTGGAATCAGGTGAGCCTGTGACGCTGGATGAACCGTGAAGCCAGGTGACATGTGAAGCAAGTCGTCGCCATCGTTAAGCCCTATCTCGTCGAGAAGGTGCTGGAAGGGCTCAAGCGGGCACCGCTCGAAGCCGTCAGCGTCCGCGAGGTGAAAGGCTACGGGCGGCAGAAGAACTATCTCGACCAATACGCCGGCAGCGAGTACTCGCTCGCGTTTCTTCCCAAGGTCGAAATCCATTTGTGGGTCGACGACGCGCGTGTCGAAGAAATCACACGACGGATCGTCGAAGTCGCCCGCACCGGGCGCATGGGGGACGGCAAGATCTTCGTCCTTCCTGCCGTGGCCTGCGAGCGAGTAATCGATATTGGCAAGGCCAGCACGAAGAGAAAGTGACGACGCGTGCCGAGCCTGTCGATGGCGGTTCAGTGTTCAGCTGAACTCGCACTGCGCCTCAGTCCAGCCAATCCTGATCGGCGAGGCGCGCCGGCACGTACTCCTCAGAGACATAGCTGATGTTCTTCGAGATCAACGACTCGACTTCCAGCTTGAAGCCATTGTCCAGCATCCGGCCGATCTCTTTTTGCCAGGACTTCTTGTTCGCAAACCAAGGATACTCGGCGATTTGCTTGGCCCGTTTTCTGTCATTGTCGTTCAGATTGATCTTTACGCTGTTCGATAGTTGACAGCGCTCGAAGTCGATCGACCGCAGACCCAAGTAGCGGGCGTCGGGGATCGCCATCCGCTTCGACTCGAAGGCCAGGTTGATCGAGCCCTGCTTGAGCACGCTGTAGATGTAATACCCCCAGGGGTCGTTATCCAGCAGGCAATAGATGGGAAGTTTCAGCTCGTTGTGCAGCCGGTAGAGCATCCGTCGCACCCCTCGCGTAGGCTGACCGGCACCATGTGTGAGCAGGCAATTGTGCTTTTTCCAGAACTTGTCTTCGTTGAAGCGTTGCCAGACCGTTCCCTTTTCGACGTGCAGGATGAACTTGGCCTCGCACTTCTTGAACTGGATCACCTCCGGCTCGACGATCGACGGGATACTGTAGCCGCCAGAGCCCATTCGCGAGCAATCGATCTCGTCGCCCTTATCGATGAGCGTGATCGGGCCGACCATGTCACCACGCTTCTCGGCGTACAGGTGCAACTCCTCGCGTAACGCGTCGATCGCCACTTCCACGTCTTCGATGATCGTGTCCGACTCGGACTGCTCGTCAAACGTCTCTTCCTTGACTCCTTCGATCGTATGCTTATTGAGGTAAAACAAACCTCGCAGGCTGGTGGTCTTGCCCTGGTCAATCAGCTGCTTACAGCCGCTGGCCACGAGCATGGTCTGCATGTAGGCCTTGGCCTGCGACAGGTTGAACAGCTGGCGGCGGTTCGTGTTCGAACCCATCTCGAGGAATCGCTTGCTCTTGTTGTACCTGACGTTCGACAGCGCGCGAGCCGGGATATCGAGATGCGGATCGCGTTTGCGCTCGGCACTCTGGGCGACGACGTCTGCCATGCCAACCAGTTGGCCCATGGTCTTCTTGTCGCGCTCGTTCAGTGATACCGACTTGGCGGTGGTCGTAGCGCCGGCGGTGCGGCGAGCGGGGCGTTTGGCCATATTGATGGATGCGTTAGGGCAAAGGGGTTATTTGCGTTTCTTCGGTTTGTCAGACGCAGCGGCAGGGCCGTCGGCCGGAGCTGCGGCGGCTGGCGGTGCGGCCGGCGTGGCGCCAGCCGTCAGTCCCTTCGGTTCTACGATCAGCACGTTCGCGCCGAAATCTTCTTCCTGGTCCTCGACAACCGCCTTACCGCGCTCGTCGAGCGTTACGTCGGCCTCGGCGGTTTTCTTCTTCGCCACGGCCACCAGTTGTTCGTAAAGGGTCTGTTTGTCCGCGCCGTTAATCGTTTCGACAGCCTGGGCGACCTCGCCCAGATAACGGAGGAAAATGTTGCGGCGCTCGCCCTCTTGCTTTACCCGCAGGCGCCGGCGCATGTACATGCCAAGCTTGCGGCCGACGGATTGCAGCGCCAGCCGCAGCTCTTTCTGAATTTCGGGATAGCCGGCCACGGCCTCTTTCGACTCGCTCGTAAAAGGAACCCATACGCTGGCCATGTGAATCATCACCGTCACAGGGCCCGATGGGAGCGAGCCGCGCGACTGACTCAGCCCATAACTTCGCCAGTTCATTTGCAAAATTGACTGCGTAATGGCGCAGGCTGCCGGCTGAAATTGTAACGGGACGCGATTTGCGTAACGCAGCACGTTCATGGTCTGGCCGTCTTCGACGTTCACGCTGCGCAATGTCTCGTGCAGGTGGGCAATGTCCTTGGCTTTGAGTTTGCCCGGCGTGACACGCGTTCCCAGTCCGGCCTCGGCCAGCGTGCGATCGGCCGCATCGGCGCCAAAGCCACTGAACGTGTTGATCAGAAACTGTCGTAGCGTGCGGGCGTCGCTTTCGGCCAATAGCTCCGTGAGCGTTTCCAGCGGCACCTTTTGGGCGGTAGACGCGCCGCCATAGGCCAGACCGACTTCGATCTGAAACGGGTTGCCGCGGTACACCGCCGGTGGGCGAGTAAAGGCCACATAGAACTCGGCTGGCACCACGTGGTGCAGCCCCTTCAACAGCCGGTCTTCGCCGATCGGCGACAAACAATCCGTCGCCGGCGCGCTGATTTTTGTTTGCTGGATCGCCTGGAAGAGCGAATCGGATTCGTGCCGGCCGATCTTGTGGGGATGCGCGCGGACAGACACCTTGGCTGTTTCGCAAATCTTGCGCGCCACGCTGGAACTGACGCGCGAAAAGCTGCCAGTCAGAAATTGCGACAGCGTGGGCACCTTTGTGTCCTTGAGCATCGTGCCCAGCATCCCCAGCTCGATGCCATAGGGATGCGGCTTGATCTCTTTCGGCTCGACCGGCAGCGCTTCGGACGAACGTACATAATCGTGCGACTGCCCTTCAGGGTCGAGGTAATGCAGCGTCGCGTGCGGGTTCGAGATGGCCGTCTGTTCCAGGTAATCGTCAACGCTGCCGCGGCCGCGCGTGTAGCGAGCCTCGAGCTCGATCGTGACCCGCGTGCCGTTGTCCTGCTCGATCCACTCGATGCCGTGCTTCTCGATGACCTTCTTGCCGGTCTCGCCAGGCGGAATGTCGACACCTTCGCCCTTGCCGTTGAGAATCTCGGGCTTGTTCTTCTTGGTATCGATCTGAATCTCGAAATAGTGGGCCGGCTTGCGCTGAGAAACCTTCGAGATGATCTTCACCGGCTTACCGGTGGTCAGCACGCCGTACATGCCGGCGGCACTAATGCCAATGCCTTGCTGGCCGCGGCTCATGCGGAGGCGATGAAACTTCGAGCCGTACAGCAGCTTGCCGAAAATATTGGCGATCTGCGCCTTCAAAATACCCGGCCCGTTGTCCTGAATGCCGACCTTGAATCGCGTGGGGCCGGTTTGCTCGATATGGACCCAAACCTCGGGCAGGATGCCGGCTTCTTCGCAGGCATCCAGCGAGTTATCCACGGCCTCTTTGACCGTAGTGAGCAGGGCTTTGCGGGGGTTGTCGAAACCCAGCAGATGCCGATTCTTGGCGAAGAACTCGCTCACCGAGATATCGCGCTGGCTGGCGGCCATCGACTCGGCCGTGGCCCGGCGGCGCCCTCCGGCCGGTTTGGCCGCGCGGCCGTTCGACGTGGGTGCCTCGGCAGCGTGACCATTGGTCTCGGCCAAGTCATCAGACGTCTCGGAGACGCCGGCTTCGCCGTTCGAGGGAGGGGCTTCAGAGGATGATCTGGTCTTCACGCGTGCCAACACTGACCTCCGCCGTGCGCGGGACTGAACGTGTGGGAAGATGGGCCGGTGCCGGAGACTTTCCGGCCTGTGTCGATCGTGCCGGATTTCGGGTTTCCGGACTGGCTTGACGGTAGCGATTATACCGGTTGTCGGGGGTCAGTCCCAGGCAGGTTTGTCCTTACCAGCCGCAGACTTCCGTCGATTGCGAAATCCCGCATACAAAGACTAACCCAGAAATGCGCGCGCGGCCGAGATTGTTGTTGGGTTGAACGAGTGGCACGCCTTGCGGCACTGCAACCTTCGGCCCGTCGCCTGGTGGTCATTCCCGCGTCCGCCGGCATTCGATACGACGCCTACCTGTGACCCCAGGAAGGAGCTACCCGCCCATGTATCTTCCCGCCTCGCGTACCCGTCTGCTTTTGGCCGCGGCTGTGATCACACTGGCCGGCGCGATTGATGGCACAGCGACGTCGGCCTCGGACGGCCTGCTCGCACCCCGTCCGCGCTACGACTTGTTTTACAACTACTATGCCGGGCCCAGTGTGAACGGCGGACAGCCCGCCCAGTTGTACGTCTCCCCCCGTCCTACGCCTCCGTTCGTGGGACACACCTACATCACGTACCAGCCCCTGCTGCCGCACGAGTTCATGTACAAGCATTGCCGGGTCTATGCTCGCTACAACGTCACCGACTGTGGCGCCACGAAGACCAAGGTTTGCTGGTGGTAACTTTTGCGGCGGTAGAAGCTCCTTGCCCGACCGTGCCGCGCGGCGGGAAGGAGAGTGGAAAGGATTCCATTGACCCATGACCCGATATTGCACGTTGTTGGCGTTAGTCCTGGCGACTAACGCACTATTGCCTGCTTCGATCGCTGTTGCCATTCATCCGTACGGCTGCCAAGGCAGGTATTGCTGCGGAGCGCCATCGTGTGGCAAGCCGCCATGCTGCTTGTGTTGCCAGGCATACGCAGCCTACCGCGCGAGCCAAACCAACTGGCATGGCAACTACTATGACGTGGCTTGGGGCGGACCGGTGCCGCTCGTATGTCCGCCGAATGCCGGATACCAGACCAAATGGGCTTGGGGTGTAGGCAACACCCAAGTCGTACCGATTAGCCACCAATTCGGGCGTAGTTATCCAGGCCCGGGCGCAGGTGGCGGAGCTGCCTTCCTACCGACACCGATCTGGCCAAATTCCACCGACCAGTTTGGCGTCTACTACGTTCGCGGTCCCTGGTAATCACCAAGACCCGAACGCCTGCCCAGATCATCCCGCCTCGGACGAAACAGGGCGACCCGACCAATATTCCCCGGTCGGGCCGCCCTGTGTTTTTTGACGGCGGACTCCTAAGAGCCGCACGATCTGATTTCCCTCGCCGTTTCTTGGTGCAAGGAATCGGCGATCATGCCGCCTGCGATCACTTCGCCAAGGCGGCTTCGATCGCCTGTACGACTTCCGCCGCGTCTGGCGAGATCTTGGGCGCGAACCGATTGACGACGTTCCCGTCGCGGTCGAGCAGGAACTTTTCGAAGTTCCACTTAATGTCCCCTGCGAAGTTTGGATCGGTCTGCGCCGACGTCAGGAACTTGTACAGCGGGCACTGACCGTCTCCCTTGACCACGACCTTGGAGAACATGTCGAACTTCACGCCGTACTTGGTCGTGCAGAATTCCGAAATCTCGGTATCCGTACCAGGCTCTTGCCCGGCGAATTCATTGGCGGGAAAGCCGAGAATCGCCAGACCCTTGTCGGCGTACTTCTCGTGCAATTTTTCCAAGCTGGTGTACTGAGGGGTAAGGCCGCACTTGCTGGCCACGTTGACGATCAGCACGACCTTGCCCTGATACTTCGACAGGTCGACGGGCTTGCCGTCCAGGCTCTTCATCTGAAAGTCGAGGGCGGGTGCCACTTTTTCTACTCCTTGGACCTGGCCGGCCGGCGCGACAACAATCGCAAAAGCAACCAGCAGGGCCGCCGACAAAGCAATCGTTCGAGGCATGGTGAGATTCTCTCCTTGTTAGGTTGAACAGGCGGGAATACGTCCGCGACCGGTTCGCGGAGCGGGGAAACTGTCTGCCAAGTGGCCGACTAGCGGCCGCGCCGGGCAACGCATTGAACATATACGCAGCCCAACGGAATCGGGATTCGCCAGACGAAAAACTTCCCAATCCCCGAGGGCGTTATGAGTGTAACCCCCCGCCGGGGGTTTGGCCAGCAAACGCCACCATCCGCACGATACCCTGCGAGACCGATCCCGAGACGTGTGAAATTGCCGTTTAGTCCCGCTTCGTTTTCACAAAAAGGACCGCCCGCGTGCTATGTCCTTTTTCTTGTGCTCTGGTAACAAGGTGCTTACCATAGCTTCCAGGCGGCTTTCCTTGCTCTCGTGCCGTAACGGTAATTGGGACGGCCTAACTCCGAGCACGCTACTCACTCCTTCGCATATCGCGATTCGTGCAGGGTGCCGCTGGGCAACCAGCTTGGCCATTTCTTTTGCTTTGGTTGCGTGCCTGATTAATGACTGTCGACGCGCGCGGGCCGCTGCGACAGGCGCCCGAATTTGCCAAGACATGGGGATATTGTGCCGTACCGCAATCTTATTTTCTGCTTGTGCGCCCTGATGTGCATCGACGCCGATGCCACCGCGACAACATTGCAGCTTTACAACGGCAACGACCTGAACGGCTTTACGGTTCACGGACCGGCGACGTGGTCCGGCGCCGGTGGAATCCTGCAGAATACTTCGATTGCCGACGACCAGAGCTACCTGACCTATGACACGCCGCTACCATCGGATTCGTTCTTCTTGCAGGTTCAGGTGGCCGTGCTGGAGGGAATGCGTTTTCGGCTGCACGAAGTGTTCGACCAGCTGTACATCGGAAACGAAGGATTCATTCCCCAGTTCGAGATCTATGGAAGCCAACTGACGAACTCTCAACAGTTGGCGGACGATTCTTACGTTCCCGACGTCTTTTATGCGCTTCGGCTTGAGAAAGATGCTGACGGCGCAGTTCGGCTTTACCAAGACGGCGTGCTGACGCATACCGGCGAGGTGGGGACCTTACCCGACCTCAACATCACGATCCTGGCCGGCGACGGATTTAGCCCAGGCATGATCCAAATTACGTCGCTAATTTACGGCACTCCGGTTCCCGAGCCTGCGGCGGTCGTGTTGGCCGCACTCGGTGGGCTCGCGCTACTCGCGCGTCGCCGTCGGCGCTAACGAGAATCGTGGCGAACGGCGTCAACCTGCGATGCCGGAAGTCGCAGGTATCTGTCCGGGCTGGCCATCAAGACCGCCGGAGGCTTCGAACAGCAGCAATGCCTGGCGAACGGCAGCCACATTGTGAACGCGAACGACCTGCACGCCCTGGCGGGCTAAAGAGAGCGCCACGCCGATGGTTCCGGCCGTGCGGTCGGCTTGCTTGTCGCCAATAATCTTGCCAATAAAGCCCTTACGCGAATGGCCGACTAACACCGGCTGCCCGAGCGTGTGCAGGCTTCCACAGGCGGCCAGCAATGCCAGGCTGTGCGTGTCGGTCTTGCCAAACCCAATGCCGGGATCGACGGCAATTCGTGCGGCGTCGATGCCGGCCGCGACCAGTGCGTCGCGCCGCGTGCGCAGGTAGGCCCTGACTTCGGCCACGACATCGTCGTAGCGCGGATCATCCTGCATGGTTTGCGGAGTGCCGCGCATGTGCATGGCGCAAATCCCGGCGCCGGTCTCCAACGCCAGCGGCACCATGTCCGGATCGCCTGTTAACGCCGTAATGTCGTTGACGATTTCGGCGCCGGCCGCCAATGACTCGCGCGCCACAAGCGCCTTCCAGGTATCGATCGACACAGGGACGCTCGTCGCTTCTGCCACGGCGCTCACGACGGGCAGCACGCGCCGCAGCTCTTCGCGCGCGTCGATCGGTGCGGCATAAGGGCGCGAGCTCTCGCCGCCCATGTCGAGCAGGTCCGCTCCGTCGGCAGCCAATTGCAAAGCATGGTCGACTGCGGCGCTCGTCGCGAGAAACTGTCCGCCGTCCGAGAAGCTATCGGGCGTTACATTGACGATGCCCATCACCAGCGGACGCAGCGGTAAGCCGAGCATCCGTGACTTCAATCGCCAGCTTCGGGCGCGGCCGGGAATTTGGCCAGGATAGACGGGCGAAGGATCGGCGTTCATCACGCCGAGCTTACCACGGCGTCTCCATCATGGAAACGACCTGATATGCGATCCGGGTGATCACGTCTTGCTGTCCAGTGGCGATCGACTGGCCGACTTCCGGAACGACGCTGGACGTTTGGTTCAGATTCGCCACCGTGCCAGGGAGCGGCACTTTTTGCGATTGGGCCAACAGTGCGCCCTGGCGGTCGAGCCAGGTGACCTCGATGAAGAATTCGATCTGGGATTCGCGCGGCTCGTCCGTCGGGGCCTCGACGATGATCCGCTTGGTGTCGTTGAGCAGCCGTCCCGAGAGGACGCTGTCGGCGTTGGGATTGTTGACGACTTTGTACTTGGTGCGTTTCTCGATTTCCTTGCACACGGATTCGGTAATCCGCTCGGCTAGGTCCTTGCGGTAGCTGTCCGATTGGAACATCGGAACGTAGATGGTCTGGATATCGCTTGGGAAGAGCGATTCCGAACCAAAACGATATTGCGCACAACCGCATACCACCGTACACAGCAAGACAGCTGCCCACGCCCGCCGCGATTTGTGGCGGCTACTGCCGGCGGCGACATCCTGGGGCAATATGGCGTGAGAAATCATCGCTGATCCTGTGGCTGGCGAGCCACGGCCGAAGGTCCTTGCGGTGCGGTCGTCGGCGGTTGGCCGGCCATGAACGGCTGGTCTGGCGCCGTCGGTGGTGAGCCGGCGGGCGCCGCGGGGTTGCCCGCAGGCGCGGGCGCGACCGGCGCACGGCGGAACTTGGAGGCGATCCACTCGATTTCGTTCTTCGGGTCTTGCGGCTTGTCTTTAACCTCCTCGATGCGATTCTTGGCCAGATCGGCGAACTTGCTTTGTGGGTATTGCTTGACGACTTCGTTGTAGTAGTACTTAGCGGCCGTGTAATGTCGCGTCGTGTGATAGAACTCGCCCAACGACCAATCACGTTCCGCAAGCTGAGCGTCGATGTTCCTCAGCGTCTGTTGAATATTTTCGCGTTCGTTCGGCACTTGCGCGGCAAATTGCGTTTGCAGCAGATGGCCCAGCTTCTTGGCATCCTGTAGCGGCTTGGCATCGTAATGCGGGCCTTGATACGAACGGAGCTTGGACTGCATGCCCAGCAAAATGGCCTGAGCCTGGAATTCGCTTTGCGGAAACTCGGTCCGCATCAGGTCGTAATGGTACGCCGCGTCTTCCCAGCGCCCCTTGAGAAAAAGGGTGTTGGCCGTTGCCATCGTGGCATCGTCGGCCAATGGTCCGGTGGGGTCGTCCATGCGGATGCTTTCGTAGATGGCCACCGTGTTGCTAGTAGTATCCCAAAAGGGCATCGACTTGTCTTTGAAATTGAACGTCGAAACCGGGTTCTCCTTGTCACGTTGCTCCCAATAGCGACCGATGGCAAATCGTCGTTTGACGATCATGTCGAGGTAGCGCGAGTTCTCGTATTTCTTGATCAACTTCGTATAGGAATTGCTCGCCCTCGGATAGCGATCGAGTTGATAGTAGGATTCGCCGATCATGTACAAAGCGTCTTCCTGCAGCGGCGAATCGGGCCAGCGGTCGGCGGCAACCTTGTATCGCTTGAGCGCCTCTTCGTAATTGCCTTCGCGGAACGCCAAATCGGCTTCGTTGTAGTTGTGGCGCGCGATTTCTTCGTCGGGCCCGCGCCCGGACAGAATCTTGAATTTTTCGCCCACGCGCTTCGGCGCCGTCGCCTCGGTCATGCGTTCAAACCAATTCAGCTTCGGCGGCTCTTTGTCCAACAAGGTAGGGTCGACATCGGCCGGATCGTAGTTGTACGGGCCTGGTGTCGTGGCCGTGGTCGTCGCAGGTGCAGCGGCCGCCGCCGGATTGGCGGCAACCGGTGAGTAGGGCGTCAGAGGGCCCTCGACCGACGTAATCTGCTTCGTGCTGGTGCATCCGCACAGCGCGCAGAGCGCTACCACGAGCAGTGCCGTCAGGTACTTGTGGAAAACACCGTGCATGCCGACTTCCGTGTCCACTACTACCGGTACATTCTCAATCCCCTGCGCCGTTGCAGGCGCTCGAGGCGTGCGGGCCATTGCTGGCAGATTGTCACTCCTCTGCGGACCACACCCCTCCCACCGGAGAAGGGGTACATAAGCATCGCGTCTAAGTCGCCTTCGTCGCCAGGTAACTGTGCATGCGCAGTTTTTTTCCCAACAGGTTGCACATGTATTGATTCATCAGGCCGCGCAGCTCGCCAGCGATCGCACGCTCGAGCGGCTGGTTTTGCCCGCCGTCGTTCTGAGGGTCCGCCAATTTCTGCAGCGCCGTCAGTGCCGCCGCGCTGACGGAAACAATTTGTCTCTTACCAGGTCGGCACGTCGTGCATAACACTCCTCCCGCCAATTGACCAAACGACACACGCGACGTGGCTGCGATCAGTCGGCCGCACTCTGCGCAATTCGCCAGCGCAGGTTGGTGACCCAGGATTCGTAGCGCCGTCATTTCCCACCGCAAAACGACACCATCCACGGGCCCAATCCTTTGCGCCAGCGCGACGAGTGTTTCGTCAGCGGCATCAAAGAGATCGGGTTGTGGATCAGAATCGTCGGTGAGTTCGTTCAGCAATTCAGCGACGTAGTAGCCCGCATACAGATTTGACAGGTCGTGATTCGCCGGCCGAAAGCGCCGCTCAAGCTTGGCTTCGGTCAGCAAATCGAGGGCTTCGGACGATTTGCGGAGGAAGACTAGCCGACACAACGACAGCAGGTCAAGGGCAGACTCGAACGGACCCTTGGGCCGTCGGGCTCCCTTGGCCAGCCCGCGTATCTTGCCGAAATCGCGGGTAAATAGCGTAACTACGCTGCTGGATTCGCTGAACTCAACCACCCGTAATACCAGCGCGAGCGTCTTTTCCGCAGACATGGTGGCTTACGCTGTTTCACGCTCTGGAGGGATCGAGCACTTCGATCCGCACACGTTCGATTCGCCGGCGAGTCACGTCGATGACGGTCAAGCGAACGTCATCAACGGTGATCGTCTCACCCACGGCGGGGATATGACCAAGATGGCTGAAGACGAAGCCGCCGATGGTGTCAAAGTCGCCATCGTCTGGCAGGTGAGTCCCTAGCCGTTCGTTGACTTCGTCGATGCGTACGCGGGCGAGCGCCTCGGCCGTGCGGTCGTCGATGCTTTTGATGACTTCCAAGTCGTCCTCGTCGTACTCGTCGACGATTTCGCCGACAATTTCTTCCAGGACGTCTTCGATCGTGACCACGCCCGATACGCCCCCGAACTCGTCGAGGACCACCGCCATATGGTTGCGGTTCTGCTGGAACTCTTGCAGCAATTCGTCCAGCCGCTTGGACTCGGGCACGAATGCCGCCGGCCGCAACAGCTCCACGACATTTGCCGCGCGGCTTTCCGGCGACTTCATCAACTCCGGCAAAAGGTCCTTCATGTGCAGGATGCCGATGATGTCGTCCCGATTCTTGTCGAACACCGGAATCCGCGTATGACCGGAAGAAATCGCGAACCTGACAGCCTCTTCCAGCGACAAGCTCGCTCGCATCGAAAGCATGTACGTTCGTGGGGTCATTACCTGGGCCACTTCGGCATCGCCCAATTGGATGACTCCCTCGATCATTTCCCGCGCGTCTTCTTCCAGCAAGCCATCGCGATGGCCATCGGCCAACAGCGCGCGGGCGTCCCCTTCGAGCGTTTGATCCGAGTGTGTTGTGGGTCGGCGACCTGCAGCCTTCAGCGTCAGTCGCTCGATCTGCTGCGCCGCGATGACCAACGGAGCCAGCACGTGGCTCACTGAGCGCCACAGGGGCCAAGTCGCAATGACAAACGTAGTTCCCCAAACCCGCGCCACGGTCGCCGGGATCCAGGCGTCTGCGATGACGAGCAGCAGCCCGGCCGAAATTGCCACTGCCGCGAACTGTGTCCATCGGCTGCTTTCAGCCAACGCCGGCCAACTGAACAAAATCATGGCCAGGGCAGAAACGAATATCGCCTGACAGATCAACAGCAGACATTCGGCCCCCAGCGCCACCCGATGCTGCCCGAGCATGATCTCTCGCGCCAGAGGCTCGCATTTTCGTCGACGGCAGGCTTCGTCCAATTCGGGGCGCGATAAGCCGCGCAGCGAACGCGCGCCGGTCGCAGCAGAGCCGCCGACCAACAGGCTGGCGACGGCCCACAAGATTGTGGTGCCAGAGGTCACGGGAGGCATCCTTCCGCGAGCGGTTGCGGCATCTTCCCGCATGTGTCGGCGGCCGGCGGCGCGGAGTCGCGCACCGGGTGACTCAGACCGAACAGGGCCAGATAGCGAGTCTCTTCCATGCGCATGCGGGCGGCGTCGGTCGCCGTGTGGTCGTCGTAGCCGATTAAGTGCAGCGACCCGTGAATGACGTAGAGCAGCAGTTCATCCTCGGCCGACCAGCCATACTGCGGTGCCGTGTCGGCCGCCATGTCGCCGCTGACGATAATCTCGCCGCCGAGGCTCTCCTGGTCGTCTTCGAGTACGAAGCTGAGAACGTCCGTCGGATAGTCGTGGTCCAGGTAGCGGCGGTTCAAGGTATGGATCGTGGCGTTATCGACCACGGCGAGGCTTATCGTGGCGCGCTGCCGGCTGCCGGAACCGACGACGGCGGCAATCGCCGTTCGCAAGCGCTCCTCGTCAATCGGCACGCGGGTCTGCTCGTCGGTGACGTCGATGTGAATCACGGGCCGATAAAGTAAGCAGTGTTAGTGAGGCTCGCAAAACATGCCCACAAAGGCAGTCATGCCGTCGCTCAGGCCGTGCGTTGATCGGGGTACTTGACCCGACCATGGTACACGGCCGTGAGGGATTTTATCAAACTATCCTCGACGATGCGCAATTGCTTGAGCGTCAAACCGCACTCGTCGAATTGGCCGTCCAGCAGCCGCTTCATGGCGATATCTTCGACCAGCCCCTCAATGCGCGCCGGCGTTGGTTCGACCAAAGCCCGGGCGGCACTTTCCACGGCGTCGGCCAGCATTAGCACCGCGGCCTCGCGCGTTTGAGGCTTGGGGCCGGGATAGCGGAAGGCCTCCTCCTGCACGCAGCCGCCGTTGGGATTCGTTTCGCTCTGTTGGCTCGCCCGCCGATAGAAATACTCGACCAAGGTCGTGCCGTGGTGCTGCTCGATAAAGTCGACGACCGGTTCGGGCAGATGGTGCTGCCGAGCGAGATCGGCACCGTCCTTGACGTGCGCGATGATGATCAGTGTGCTCATGGCGGGCACCAGCGAGTCGTGGCGGTTTGCCTCGCCTCCCTGATTCTCGACGAAGTAGCCTGGCTTGAGCATCTTGCCGATGTCGTGGAAGTAGGCACCCACGCGCACCAGCAAGCGACGAGCGCCGATCGCTTCGGCCGCGGCCTCGGCGATCGAGGCCACATTGATCGAATGGTTGTAAGTTCCCGGCGCGCGGCGCACCAGTTCTTGCAGCAGCGGATGCGATGCGTCGCCCAATTCCAACAAGCTGATATCGGTCAGCACGCCGAACACGCTTTCGATGAACGGCAGCAGACCCGTCACAAAAAAGCCGGCCGCGAATGCCCACAACGAGTGCCGAATGGAAATGTTCCAGAGCGGCTCGGCCAGCGATTGACCTTCCAGCAGGCCGGTCATCAGTGATAGCGCGAGTGTGGCCAGACCGGTAACAAAGCCGACCTTGATCAATTTGCTGCGGCTGCGGATGCGCCCCAACAACAAGATGGATGTCGCCGCGGCGCCCACCAGCACCACGAATTCACCCAAAGGATAACCGGCCACCAGTCCCAGGAATACCAACAGCGACGTCGACAGCAGCAGCGATAATTCTCGCTTGTACGCGATGCCGCAGGTCATGCCGAAGATCAACACCGGCACGATTTCAGCGCGCCAGGGATAAGGCCACGCCCAGCACGCCATCGCTGCCGACACGATCACCAACAACAGCAACGTGGCAAAGCGGCGCAGGTCGTTCAGCAGGCGCCGATCCTGATGATAGATGAAGTAGCCGCAGAGCGAGTACAGCGCGAAGATCATGCCCAGTGTCGCCAGCGAGCGAATCACGCCGTGAGCCCGCGAGAGGCGCGAGACCTCGTGCGTGTGATTGAGCTTCAACAGCTGGATCGTCTCGGGCGTGAGCGTTTCGCCGGCTCGCACCAGTTCCGGCGACTTGGGCTGGTCTTCGACGGCGACGGGAATCACCAGTGCGATATCTTGGCTGAGTACGTCCCCCACGCGGTAGAGGAACGGTGGTTCCCAGGCCTTGGTCACGGCCAATAGCAGAACCGCCGTCAGCAAACACATGCCGATCCGCAGCAGGACGTCGACCCGCTGTAGTCTGGCCCACAAACGGGCAAGACGGCCCGGCGGCGGTCGGAATGATACGACCCGCGACGTGCGAACAGTTTTTCGAGCACCAGTGGACATTATTTCATCAAGCGGTCGTACGTTGCCGCTTGGAACCCTCGTCATACGCACGCACGATATCCTGCACCAACCGATGGCGCACGATATCCGCGGTAGTCAGCGCGACTTGAGCCAGCCCCTTGATGCGTCGCAGTCTCCGCATCGCATCGACCAGGCCGCTTGTCGCATGTGCCGGCAAATCGATTTGTGTAGTATCGCCCGAGACGACTATCTTCGATCCTCGTCCCATGCGTGTGAGAAACATCTTCATCTGCGCGACCGTCGTATTCTGCGCTTCGTCCAGAATGATGAAGGCGTCATTCAGCGTGCGGCCGCGCATGTAGGCCAGCGGAATCACCTCGATCAAGTCCTGATCCGTGTAACGGCGAATCTGGTCGAAATCCATCATTTCCCGCAGCGCATCCAACAACGGCCGCAAGTAAGGATTGATCTTGGCTTGCAGGTCACCGGGCAAGTAGCCCAGGCTCTCGCCGGCCTCGACCGCCGGTCTTACTAGCACGATCTTGCGAATACGCTCTTGTTTTAGCGCGGCCACGGCCATGGCCACGGCCAAATAGGTCTTGCCCGTACCCGCCGGTCCAACACAAAACACGATGTCGTGCTCGGCGATAGTCTGCACGTAGCGTGCCTGCCCCGGCGTCCGCGGCACGACCTTGCGGCCGGCATTCATAACCTCGATGGCTGTCGTGGCGCCGTTGGGCACTTGCCCCGCGACGTCGGAAAGAATGCGCGCGACCTCTTCGGCCTCGACACTTCCTTGCCGATGTATGAGAGATTTCAACTGTTCGATCACTTCGGTGGCGCGGGCCACGGCGCTATCGGGACCCTGAATGCGGATCTGGTCGTCCCGCGCGGAGATATCGACGGCCAGTGCATCGCGAATCTTGCGCAAATGCTGGTCGCGAGTGCCAAACAGCGACAATAGCGCCTTGGCGTCGACCACCGAGATGGTTGCTTCTGTCATTCAGGGAGTGCCACAGCCGTAGGGCCGGAGCAACCGGTAAGGATCTTGATCCTCAGCTATTTTATAACTTACTACGCTCGGCTGCGAACAGCCGGTCAGTACATTGCATTGTAAGTGATTTGTGCAGAAAGGTTTGCATTATTTTCACCGGGTGCCGGCGAGCTACCTCACGGCTCTTCTCGTGTAAAATCTGCGCGATTTAACCCCTCTCGACGGTCCACCCCCTACAGCCCGTAGCTCCACCATAAATACGCAACGGGTGCGGCCACCAGCACGGAATCGATCAGATCTAGCACACCACCGAAGCCCGGCATCCAGTCGCTTGAATCCTTGCGGCCCAAATCGCGTTTCAAGAGCGATTCGGCCAGGTCGCCGAGCATCCCGGCGACACCTACGGTCAGTCCGAATCCCAGCCATTGCCAGACTTCTACGGGCGGAGTCGATGTGGCGCTCAGGGTAGGCCAAAGCACGACCAGCGTCAGCCACGCACCACAGGTAGAGAACAGCAGACCCCCCACGGCGCCTTCAATAGTCTTGCCGGGACTCAGGCGGGGCGCCAGCTTGTGGCGGCCGATTAACCGGCCAACGACATAGGCGCCGATGTCCGAAAGCTTGACCACGACCAACAAGGAGACCAGGGCCGCCAGGCCCCAACTTCCCTGTGGCCCGGCAAAACGCAATTGCACGGCAAAGCTCAGCAGCAAGCCGATGTACAGCAAGACCAGCGCCGTGGCGGCAAGTCGCTCGCTCTGCCCTCCCGGTTCTGTGTAACGAACCACTTCCACCGTCAGAGCGACAACGAGCGCGCTCGCCAAGGCCAGGGCGGGCCAGAGCCATTGCTCGAGTGAGAATTGCGACCAAACGTGCGGCACCCAATTCGAGGCAACCATTGCGAGGTTCCCGGCTTGGACCACCCAGCCGATCGGTGCGGTGGCCCGCTGGGCCAGCATACGGGCGAGCTCACTCGTGCCCAGACCCGCGATTAGTAGGGCCACTGGCAGTAGCCATGCCCCCGGAATTGCGGCACGTGTGTCGAGCCAGCACAGGACGCCCAGAGCGACTGAGAACGTGACGCCAAGTAGGATTCTCCAGCGAAGCATGTGGTGTACTGTACCGAGTCGGGGCCTGGGCCGTCAGCCTCCCCATAATAGACGTCGGCCGCCCGGGTTGCGATTCTCCCCAAGAGCGCCGGATATCAGGCACCGTGGCCATTGCCAGCAGGCTGGACGTCGTTGTGGTCGCACGAAGGACGCCCGGCGGCCCCTTTTCGCTCCGCAGCGTCGGCGGTATCATCGGCAGTTTGCACCATGCCCGGTCCGCGAACAATGTGTGGAGACTCGAAGCGACATGGCCCACGACACAAACGTCACCTGGCACGAACACAGCGTCACCCGTGAAGAACGCGAGCGATTGAACAGCCACAAAGGTTGCGTGGTTTGGTTCACAGGGTTGAGCGCCTGCGGCAAGAGCACGATCTCGAACCTGGTGGATCACAAGCTTCATGCCCGTGGCCTGCGCAGTTTCGTCCTCGATGGTGATAACGTGCGGCATGGCCTCAACGCTGGCCCTGGCATGCTCAAGGAGCGCCACGGCGAAGATTACGCCAAGCGCTTTGGGCTCGGTTTCTCGGCCCAGGACCGCGAGGAAAACATTCGACGCATCGGCGCGGTTGCCAAACTGTTTGGCGAGTCCGGTGTCGTGGCTTTGACGGCCTTCATCAGCCCCTACCGGCGCGATCGCGACGCGGTGCGGGCTGCGATGCGTCCGGGCGATTTCATCGAGATCTTCGTCGACGCGCCCATCGAAATCTGTGAAGCGCGCGATCCCAAGGGCCTGTACAAGAAGGCCCGCGCCGGCGAACTAAAGGGTTTCACCGGCATCGACGATCCCTACGAAGCGCCCGAGAGCCCCGAACTAACTCTCGATGCCAGCAAGAAGGACGCCGAGACTTTGGCCAACGAAGTCATCGCCTATCTGGAAAAAGCCGGCAAGCTCTGCTAGTCGGCAATTCTGTCAAACGTCTGTTTGTGCTCGCGCGGATCCCAACCGATGCGTAGTCCGATGCGCGCGTCAGATATTTTGGACATGCGCGTCCGCGAGGGTCGTTAGTAATGGCGCGCGTGGGTTCCAGCGCGCCCGGGTTCAAGCCGGCTTCGGGCGTGCTGCCGTGAATGCCGCGCCGTGGTTGACGATCAGGGCTGGTGCCGGCGTCGGTCCACCTTCGTCTTCCGCCCCGTCAACGGTAGGTGTCTGGAGCGCGGGACGAGCCGCCAGGTAGTCGCGGATAAATATCAGCGTCTCCTCGATCGTATCGGCTTGTATCAACAACAGATCGCCCGGGCGAAGTGCATCCAAAGATGCCTCGACCGAGCGCGAGCAACCCTGAAAGCCCTCGACCTCCTTCACGCGCGCTCCGGCGGCCAGTCCCTGGCGAATGAGCTGCATGATCTCGCCATCGGCCCGGCCACGCTTGTACTGATCCTCATACAGAACCACGCGATCAAAGGCATCCCCCAGGATCTGCCCCTGTTTGATCATGTCGCAGTCGCGACGATCGCCGGCCGCCGAGTACACCACCATACGGCGCTCGTGGGGGAACGCGGCGATGGCTTCAATTAACGACGTCAGGGCCGAGACATTGTGCCCATAGTCGACGATCACAGTAGCGCCGGCCACAGAAAGCACGTTAAAGCGGCCGGGCACCATGTCGGATTCGCTGCTAAAGCTCTTCAGCCCTGCACGGATGTCGTCGAACGACACATTGAGGGCCCAGACTGCGGCAGCCGAGGCGAGCGCATTCTCGATCATGAACGAGACTCGCCCCTGGCGGGTGACGGGAATCTCGGTCAGGGGGATTTGCAGCTCAATGCGTGCGCCCACGGCCAACACCAGATTTCTATCCCGCACAAATGCCAGGCGTCCGCCGGCGCGGCGATGCGTTTGCATGACCGCGTGGTCGCCATCCTGAGAAAAGAAGATCACCGCACCACGGCAATGCTCACCCATCGCGGCCGTATAGTTGTCGTCGGCTTTGAGCACGGCATAGCCAGTAGAAGGAACCGTTTCGACGGCCGTGCGTTTGACGCGTGCCATGTCGTCGAGCGTTTCGATGCCAGCCAGGCCCAAATGGTCACCCTCGCCAATGTTGGTCACCACGGCCACATCACACTGATCGAATCCCAAGCCTTCGCGCAACACTCCGCCGCGGGCGATTTCCAGCACGGCGGCATCGACTTTCGGATTCATAAGAATCGTTCGTGCACTCTTCGGTCCGCTACAGTCGCCGGTTTCAATGCGTCGACGGTCGATATATATCCCCTCGGTGCAGGTCATGCCGACGTGCTTGCCGATCGACTGCAAGATGTGTGAAATGCAGCGTGTGGTCGTCGTCTTGCCGTTGGTGCCGGTGACGGCCACGAGCGGAATGCGTCCGTTTTCGCCAGGGGCGAACAGCGTCCCTACGATCGCCTCGCCCACGGGGCGCGACTTGCCAGCCGATGGTTCGATGTGCATCCGTAGGCCTGGGCCGGCGTTGACTTCGACAATGACGCCGTTCTGCTCCTCCAGTGGACGATCGATATGGCAGGCCACGATGTCGATGCCCGCCACGTCTAGTCCGACGACGCGCGCCGCTTCGATCGCTCGGGCTGCCACCTGGGGGTGAACATGATCCGTCACGTCGGTTGCCGTGCCGCCGGTGCTAAGGTTCGCGTTGCGGCGGATCAGCACGCGCCTGCCAGCCGGAGGAACCGAGTCAGGCGAAAAGCCTTGCTCGCTCAGGACCACCAGCGCGATCGGGTCCAGCTTGATCTTGCTAAGGGCCGTGGCATGATCCTCGCCGCGATGCGGATTCTTATTCTCTTGTTCGACAAGTTGGGCCACGGTTCGCGCGCCGTCGCCGGTGACTTGTGCCGATTCGCGTCGCGCAGCGGCAATCACCCGGCCGCCAATTACCAGCAGCCGGTAATCGTCTCCAGGGGCAAAGCTCTCTACCAAAACGGTCGATTCCTCGGCCCGGGCCGCCTCGTAGGCCTTGAGAACCTGAGAACGCGACGTGAGGTTGGTCGTCACCCCGCGGCCCTGGTTGCCATACTGCGGTTTGACGACGACCGCGCCGCCAATTTCCTCGGCGGCACGCCAGGCGTCTTCGGCGTCCTCGACGGTTCGCCCGACCGGGGCCGGAACCCCGACGGTACGGAGCAAACGACGCGTCAGCTCTTTGTCCTGGGCGATCGTCTCCGCGATGGCGCTGGTTTGTTCCGTCTCGGCTGTCCAGATGCGGCGGGCGCGAGCGCCCCAGCCTAGTTGCACCAGGCTGCCACTGTTCAAACGACGCGTGGGTATACCGCGTGCTTCGGCGGCTTCGACAATCGCCCGCGTGCTGGGGCCCAATTGTGTCTCGTGCAGCAGCGACCGCAGTTGGCTGACCTCGGCATCGACATCGAACGGCTGGTCATGCACCGCGGCCAGGAACAGCCGCTGCGACAAATCGAGCGCGGCCTTTCCGACAGCCTCTTCGCGATAGCGAACGATGACGCGATAGACACCGGCCTCGGGCAGCTCACGAGCTTTGCCAAATCCCACTTGCGATCCGGCCAGGCATTGCAGCTCGATGCAGATGTGTTCCAGGATGTGCGCCGGGTACGTTCCATTGCGCAGCCGTTGAAAAAACCCGCCGCGCTCGCCGATGCTGCAACGGTGCTCGACAAGCGAAGGCATCCACGCCATCAGGCGATCGTTGAAGCCGGGCAGCTCGTGCGATGGCGAATCCTTGAAAGGCCCCAGGTCGACGATGGCTTCCAAGACGGGAAACGAAGCCCAAATGTTCGGGCCTCGCAACGCATACACCTTGCGGATTTCCATACTCGCTGTCAGCCTTTCCACTTTTCTGATAGGCAAACGTAAGGCAGCGCACGCCGGTTGATATCACCGTTGGATGTTTTGCGCCGCACGTGAGAAACCAATTCGAGAACGCCAATTCGGGGGACGGTTGTACGCTGAAGCTCGGCGCAAACTTTCTGCTGCGCGATCGATCGGAGATTGCAATTTCGGGGCCGGGGAAGTCGTGCCTGGTCGCGCGCCTTAGCGCTGGGACGACGCGGCAGGCAAGTCGCTCTGCGGGTGTTCGTCGAGCAGTCGGTGTGGGTTGAAATGACCCGGAATCCTGCGCACCACGTGCTACCTCGACGGGAGGGCTACCAGCAATCGTATCGCCAGACGACTGGCGAAAGCAAGAATGTTGCAGGCAATTCTGATTGGAGCAAGGCGAGTTGCTGGATCCGATCGCTGTACGACTGATTTTTCCCTCCCATTTTCCCGACCGGCCCATCGGCCGGTTGCCCGGCAATCGCAGACATCGGCAGGGGGGCCGAACCGAGGGCGTTGCTAGCACCTTCCTTTTCACGACCCTAAGCGTCGATGCACAGAAGGGTTGGAGCAAATGCAGCCAAAGAAACCAGACCGCCCGCCATAGGCTCGCCTGCTGCAGATCCCTCGATCGCGGTCAACATAGGCACAAGTGTCGACTCCAGGGCAGCGGCCAGCTCTGCGCCAATGGCCAATGTCACTGCCCGAGTTCGATGTCGTGATCAGTCGGACGCCCGACTGGCAGTTCAACGGCCAAACCGTTTCGAATTGAGCACCCGCGACGACAGCGGTTCGCAAGCTTGTACCTGATCGGTGGGGAGCCATACTTACCCGTGTATGCGGTTCACGACCGGAGACGGACGGGTTCGATCCGACTGCCGGTCGGATGTGTGTTTTTCTGTCAGTGAATGGGAGTTAGCATGATTTGTCGCCTCATGAGCCTGGCGGTATTTGGTTCTTTTTTGTTCCCTGCGCTGGTGCTTGCTACCGAGCCACAACCTTGGGCGCGCGAACAACTCGAAGAATTGGTGCGTTTCTATCGCGATTTGCACCAAACCCCGGAGCTCTCGTTCCACGAGGAGAAAACAGCTGCCAAGTTGGCGGCAGAACTGCGGGCTGTAGGTGCCAAGGTGACGACCGGCATCGGCGGAACCGGAGTCGTGGCGATTCTCGAAAATGGTCCTGGTCCGCGCCTAATGATTCGCGCCGACATGGACGCCCTGCCCGTGGTCGAAAACACGCAGTTGGCTTATGCGTCGAAGGTAAAGGTCAAGGACGACACCGGCGCCGAAGTGGGTGTCATGCACGCCTGCGGTCACGATATCCACATGACATGCCTGATCGGCGTGGCACATTACCTGGCCGATTTCAAAGATCGCTGGAGCGGCACCGTGATGTTTCTTTGTCAGCCCGCCGAAGAACGCGGCTCGGGCGCCAAACGCATGATCCAAGATGGTTGCTTCGAACGATTCTTCAAACCCGATTTCTCATTAGCCTTGCACGTCGACGGTACGCTGGCGGCGGGTAGCGTCGGATATCGCTCCGGTTATGCCTTGGCCAATGTAGATAGCGTCGATATCACGGTCCGCGGGCGCGGCGGACATGGCGCCTACCCGCATGCCACTATAGACCCGATCGTGCAGGCCGCGCATCTGGTACTGGACTTGCAAACAATAGTCAGTCGCGAGATCAAGCCCACCGAGCCAGCGGTTATTACGGTGGGCTCGATTCATGGCGGCTCGAAGCACAATATCATTGGCGACAGCTGCCATTTGCAGATCACGGTGCGCAGCTTCAGCGACGACGTACGCAAGCATTTGCTGGCGGCCATCGAGCGCAAGGCCAAGGCCGTGGCCGCCGGGGCCGGCGCCCCCGAGCCCACGATCGCGATCTCGGAGGGCACTCCGGCCATGTTCAACGATGCCAAGTTGGTCGAGCGTGTGCTGCCCGTGTTCAAACGTGTGTTGGGGGAAGACAAGGTTGTTGCGACCGAGGCCTCGATGGGAGGCGAAGACTACAGCGAATACGGACTGGCCGGCGTGCCGATTTTCATGTTTCAATTGGGGTCGGTCGATGCTCAACGCCTGGCCGGATTAAAGCGGATTGACCAGAAGCCGCCGTCGCTGCACTCGCAGCTCTACTATCCTGACGCCGAAGAAACATTGGTCACGGGCGTCACGGCGATGGCCTCGGTCGTCATGGATTTGTTGCCGCCCAAGAAACCTTCCTAAGGCGGAGTCGCCCATGACGCGTCGGTCGTTAATGCTAGGGTTGGCCGGATACCTGACAACAATCGTGGCCATTTTGTGGGGTTTACGCCAAGCACGCGAGGCCGTGCTTGCACGGATGGGGGACGAGCAGACCGTCGCCGCCTGGCGTGACTGGGCCGAGGAAACACGCCGGCCGATCGAACCAGGTCAAGCCGTCGAGCGGCGGCCGGTGAAAAGCGACGAACCCCCGGCGCTGATCCTGATGCGGGACCACTTCGGCTCGGTTCGGTTAGTGAGCCTGTTGATCGGGTCGTTCGTGTTTGCCTTTCTGACCTTCCTGGGCGTGGGGATCTGGCGGCAAAGCCGTGATCCCAGGGCGCCGGGACAGAAGCCCGACGCCCGAGAGCCGTAGGCTTTCGCTAGCATTTGCGGGGCTCATTGGGGAAGGAATCCGCGGGAAAATCGCATTCGGATGCTTTGCGCGTCCGTGGCGCCTCAGTACAATGAGCCACTGTCGTACGGCAGCCCGCCGGCGTGGGGAGCATTAAGTATAGAAACCGTGTTCTGCGGTTTGCTCCGGCGGTTGCTCGAACGACGATCTCTTCTCTCAGTTTCGTCGAACACATTTATTTCGTGCCCATGTCTTTGCGCATGCTGACCCGCATGACTGCGGTGAGCGCGCGACCATTGGTGTCGCGCGTCTCGAAGCGAAGTTTTTGCGGTGGAGGATCGTTTGTGCTGGACGGTTTCTGTCCCGGCAACGCGCGGCCAAACATTGGAAAGGCTCGACGGTGAACGGTTTCACCAAACCTCCTCACAACGGCAAAGCTCGGAAGAAAAAGATGATCAGCAAGCTTAGCGATTCGCCATTATCGTCGGCTCGGGCTGCTTCGCCTCGCGTACCCGACGGCGTCGTCAAGGATCTGGCCAAGGTCTTCAAGTTGCTCTCGGACGAGACGCGTTTGCGGGTCTTGCTCTATCTGACGCAAGACCACGAATTGCACGTTCGCGCCCTGTGCGACATGCTGGCCCAAAGCCAGCCGGCAGTGAGCCATCATTTAGCGCTTTTGCGCGTGGCCGGGCTGATCGAATCGCGCCGCGAGGGGAAGCATAATTTCTACCGGATTCTCCCCGATCGATTCGAGACGCTGCTGGACACGGTATTCGCGGCCGTGCCCAAGGACGAGCGGCGCATCCGCTTCGAGGACTACGTGCTCAGCTACGCGCCCTCGGGTGCGATGGTCTAGAGCCCACGGGCGCAGTGCGATTGCCGGGCGGAATGCTTACTTGGTTCCGATCGCAACCAGCTCGGTGGTCGTACGCAGATAGAGCCGGTCCCCGACCGCTGCAGGAGATGCCAGAATCGGCGATCCGAGATCATTTTCCGCAACGATGTCGAGCTTGTTTCCCGGCCGGACGACGAACGTCACGCCCGACTCGCTGGGAAAATAGAGCAGCCCCTGGGCCTCGATGGGCGAGGCAGAGAACTTGTCGCGGATGCGCGACTGCCAGACCATCTCGCCACTCTCGGCGTCCAGGCAAGTGGCGATCCCCGTATCGTTCACGGTGTACAGCCGCCCGTCGTAATAGATAGGCGACGGAACATGGGGTCCGCCGCGCACGGCGCGCCACGCCAGATGCGTGTCGGTAATATCACCGCGTCCGCCAGGATGTACACCCAAAGTCGGTCCCTGCCGCCCCGAGGCCGTGAAGATCATATGCGGACCCACGACGACGGTGGGAATCACCTCGACCGTGGGACCCTTCAGCGACCACAGTTCTTCGCCCGTCCGTGGATCGTATCCCTTCAATGTCTGACCGCCTGCGTAGACCAGTTCGTCCCGATCGTCGACGCGCAGCACCAGCGGTGTTGACCAGCCCATGGATTTCGCCCGCTCGCGCTTCCACAACACCTGTCCAGTGCGTTTGTCGAGCGCCAAGAACACGGAATCGTTCTTGTTTTGATCGTGTACCAGGATCACCGAATTCTCGAACAACAGCGGGCTCGCGCCGGTGCCCCAGGTAGTGTCGAACACATCCGGCATCGGGTAATGCCAAACCAGGTTCCCCTCGAAGTCGTAACAAACGAGTCCCCCGGCACCTAAAAACGCGATCACGCGCTCGCCATCGGTCACGGGCGTGGCTGACGCATAACCGTTCTTGTCGCGCACATTGGGTTCGACCTCGTGCACCGGAATCGTGCGGCTCCAGAGCAGCCTGCCGTCCTCGCGCGCCACGCAGTGCAGCGCGCGGTCGGCGCCCTTATCCCCTGCACTGGTGAGAAAGATGCGATCGTTCCAGATCACGGGCGATGAATTCCCCGCGCCGGGTAGGGGCGTGCGCCAAACGATGTTTTCCGTCTCCGACCAGCGAGTTGGCAAGTCATGGGCCATGCTATGCCCTTGCCCGTCGGGTCCGCGAAAACGAGGCCATTGCTGTTCCGAGCCAGGCGAAGGAAGTTCGATGGAAATCGGTACGTCGGTCGTTGCGGCGCCGCGCTTGATCGTGCCGGCCTTTTCGGACTTCGCGCCGCGGTCGAAGGGGGCTTGCAGCTTGTAATGCGCGTAACCGTCGCGCATCACGTTCAAGAACTTCTCGCGAATGGCCACGCGGCGGTCGTAGGCCGCTCGCAGGTCGGGATCGGTCTGCACCTTATCCATGCCGCCATGCGTCTCGGCGAAGCTCTCGGCATTATCCAGCGTCTCGACACGCTGCCACTCGGCCCCCAGGTCGGTGATCAACATCTCCATGACCAACTTGTGAAAGGCCGGGCTTTCGGCGTCTTCGGCCAGCACGCGGAGTTGGTCGCCGAGCGGGTATTTCTTGTCGATCTCGTCAGCCAACGTGGGCAGGCAAGCCGGCAAAGTGGCGAGCAAAAATAGCAAGATCATTCGCATGCGCGGATGGGTTCCGTCGTGGTAAGCGATGTTCAGGCAGTAGCCGGTGGGATGCCTGGCGGTGGGTAGCGTTATTGGTCGCGGGCGACCTGCGCGGTTGGCGGCGTCACGCACAACCGGTGCGCGCGTTTGTGGGCCGGAAATACCATAGCCTGGGCCGTGTAGGGATCGTCGTCAGGAAGTTCGCTGATGGCACGGCCGGTGGAGTCGGCACCTAGCCCGGCGTACAGCACCACGGAATAACGGGAGTTCTGCGGATTTGCGCCGGCCGTGATAACGGCCGAGCGCGCATTGGCATACGTCTCGCCGCGGACGACAAACGAGCCAGGCGAAAACATGACGGGCAGCGCGTCTTTGAAACGGGCCGAAATCGCATTGGTTTCGGGCCGGCCGACCAGCAGCACGTGGTGCTCTTTGAGATCAGCCTCGCTAACTTCAGAATCTGACTTGGCCGGAATCAGCACGTTGCTCCAGTGCCGGGTAATTTTCTGGGCCAGCGCGTCGGCCGCTTCGCGCTGTGCGGCACGATCGCCTAAGGTGCCATAAACGATCAGCGCTTTTTCAGGCTCTTCCTCGAAGGAATCGATCGACCAGAAGCCGGCGCCCGTCTGGGCCGTCGTATCGGTCTGGCTGAGCCAGGGAGTAAAGAATGCGTCCAGTGAGCGGCCGCAAGCCTGCTCGGCGGCGGCACGGAATTCAGCCGTGCTCACTTCCTGCCCGGCATGCGCCTGACCGAAGTCGTCCATCAGCTTGTCGAACACCTCAGCCCCCAATTCTTGGCGCAAGGCGGCGAGCAACATCACCCCCTTGCCGGCGGCCACGTGATACCAGTCGCCATGCTCCCAATCGAAGTGCGTATCCGCCAGCGGCACATCGCGTCCGGCACGGGCTGCCGCGGTCAGCCATTGCGACCGTCGCCCGAACAACGCGACTTCGAGGTGATCCTGCGCTCCGCGATCGAGCGGTTCCCCTTTGGCGGCGATTGTCAACGCCTTCTCGAGCGCAACGATGTGTTCGTAACCGGCATGTCCGGCGGCCAGCCACGTGTCGGCATCGCTCTTCGGTAGCAGCGTGCCGCGCCAGGCGGCGGCTAGCGCCACAGGCTTCTCAAACCGATCTTCCTTTTCCTCTGGAAACGGGGTCGCGTCGGCCAAGACGGGAGGTTGCTCGGGGGCCTTGGCGACTGCGTCGACCGAGAGCAGCGTCCAATCGTTGCTCATGAGTGGTTGCAGACCGGGGCAGTGTTCGCGGTCGTGCTCCGTGGGCGTCCAGGCACGACCCAGCGGAGGGCCAAACAGGGCCCAACTCTTCATTTCCTTGGCCAGTTTGGTGGTGGTGAATTTGGCGTCGCACGAGGGGAATCCAACCAAGGGGGGCGTGGTAAACGCCGCGAAACCGAAATCGGCGGTTATCTTGCCCTGCTGTTCGCGAAACAAACGCAGCCAGGTGCGATCTCGATCCGAGGGATGCAGCACCAGGTTGCCCGGCTTGCCGCCCAAGGTTGGCAATGATTCCTTGCGGACTTCCATGTCTTTGGCGTTGTTGCAACCCCAGTAAAAGCCCCGCGTGCCGCCGGGCCATTCGTTGCGGCTGCTACGCCATAACCGGCTGGCATGGGTCCCCATCTCGAACATCGCGATCTCGCCGGTCTTGATATCGGCCAGCATCCATTCGTTCGAGTACAGGCCATTGTTCGCCGTGGAGAGAATCTCGATCGCTTTATCGATCGACTCGGCGTATTGCACAGCGCGACGGATGCGCGAGGCCAAAGCCAGGCCCGTGATGTCGAAATCTGTCTGCCGGATCGTGGTTTCCAGGACCAGCAGACCGGCGTCGTTCAGGTAGTAGTCCAGGCCGCTCATGATGCCGCCGGGGTAACTTTGCATGACGATGCGACGGCCGGCCTTGGGCTGCAGGTCGAGCCAGATGTTGTAATGATGTGCGTCGGCCAGACCGCACATCGTGATGTGGCCGAAGACGATCTCGCCATTGGCGGTGGCCGGACCGGTCGCGGCAAAGGCGCTGCAGCGTTCGTCGGCCGCATGCGGTCGTTCGGCGTTGATGGGCTCGGGAAACTTCTCGTCGTCCAGTCCGGTGGCCGTGGCATGCACGCCGGGCACCAGGTAGCTCAGTTCCAGATCGCAGTTCAGCGTCACGATATCGATCAGGTCGACCGGCCGGTCGTCGTATTTGCCCCCAGCCTTGG